>JAOTVO010000196.1 GCA_029863355.1 Candidatus Krumholzibacteriia bacterium | reverse complement strand
TGCTCCAGGCCGGCGCCGGGGTCAAGGGCGAGTTCGAGAACCGGCTCAAGGGCCTGATCCAGGAAGTGGCGTCGTCCCCCATCCCGATCATCCTCTTCATCGACGAGGCGCACACGATGATCGGCGCCGGCGGCGCAGCCGGTCAGGGGGACGCAGCCAACCTGCTGAAGCCGGCGCTCGCGCGCGGCGAGCTGCGCACCATCGCGGCCACGACCTGGTCCGAGTACAAGAAGTACTTCGAAAAGGACCCGGCCCTGGCGCGGCGCTTCCAGCTCATCAAGGTCGAGGAGCCGGCGGAGGCGCCCTGCGCCGTCATGCTGCGGGGCGTCGCGGCGTCGCTCGAGAAACACCACAGCGTGCGCATTCTGGACGATGGGCTCGAGGCGGCCGTGCGGCTCTCGCACCGTTACCTGCCCGACCGTCAGCTGCCGGACAAGGCCGTGAGCGTGCTCGACACCGCCTGCGCGCGCCTGGCCCTCGGCCAGCACGCGACCCCAGCGGCGATCGAGGATGCCGTCCGCCTGCTGGACGACGTCAGCGTGCAAACCCGCGTGCTCACGCGCGAAGCCGCCACGGGCGCCGATCATGCCGAGCGGCTGGCCCACCTGGCGCAGCTGCGTGGAGAAACCGAGCAGCGCCTGGCAGGGCTCAAGCAACGGTGGGAGCGCGAGCGCGACCTCGTGCTCAAAGTGCGCGAGCTGCGCCAGCAGCTCGAGGCGACGGTGGACGGCGGCGACGGCAAGAAGACGAAGAAGGGCGCCGGCGCCGACACGCTACGGACGGAGTTCACGCGGCTCACGGAGGAACTCGTCGGCCTCCAGGGCGAGACGCCCCTGGTCCCCGTCTTCGTGGATGCCAACCTCATCGGGCAGGTCATCTCGGGGTGGACCGGGATTCCGGTCGGCAAGATGCTGCGCGATGAGGTGAACATCGTACTCGACCTCGAGTCGCACCTGGGGCGTCGGGTGATCGGCCAAAGCCACGCCCTGGAAGCGATCAGCCGTCGCATCCGCACGTCGCGGGCGGGCATCGAGGACCCGAACAAGCCGGTGGGCGTGTTCCTGCTGGTGGGCCCGAGCGGCGTGGGAAAAACGGAGAGTGCGCTCGCGCTCTCGGATATGCTGTATGGCGGCGAACGGAACCTCACGACGATCAACATGTCGGAGTTCCAGGAGCCCCACACGGTCTCGACGCTCAAGGGATCACCGCCGGGCTACGTCGGCTACGGCGAGGGGGGCGTCCTGACCGAAGCCGTGCGGCGGCGCCCCTACTCGGTGGTGCTGCTCGATGAGGTGGAAAAGGCCCACCCCGACGTCATGGAGCTGTTCTACCAGGTGTTCGATAAGGGCGTCATGGAAGACGGCGAGGGGCGCCAGATCGACTTCAAGAACACCATCATCGTGTTGACCACGAACGCCGGGACCGACACGCTCATGAAGCTGTGCGCGGACCCGGAGACCATGCCCAACGAGGACGGCCTCGTGAAGGCCCTGAAGCCGGAGCTGAACAAGATCTTCAAGCCCGCGTTCCTGGGTCGCACCGTGATCATTCCTTTCTTCCCGATCCGGGACGAAGCGCTGAAGCAGATCATCCGGCTCAAGCTCGGCAAGGTCGAGGCGCGGTTACGGGACGCGCACCGCGTGGAGCTCGCGTACGACGAGACCATGATCGACGCCATAGCCGAGCGCTGCACGGAAGTCGAGAGCGGCGCTCGCAACGTGGACAACATTCTCACGAACACGGTCCTCCCGGAGCTCTCCAAGCTGCTGCTCACGGCGGTCGCTGAAGGGCAGCGACCGGGGGTGGTCCGCGTGGCGGTTGGGGACGGTGGGGCCTTCACGTATTCCGCGACGGCGGCGGGCGCGACGGCGCGCGCCGGGCGCTGACAGGCGAGGCATTCATGGCGACGTACTCCCAGGCCGAACGACCCCTCCGCATCACGACGGTGCTCGGCGACGACGTCCTGCTGCTCGGCGGGTTCACCGGAGACGAAGGTGTCTCGCGACCGTTCGGCTTCACGCTGGATCTCCGGTCGGAGGACGCGGACATCGATCCCAAGCGCATGCTCCGGAGCCCCGTGACCGTCACGATCGATGCCCCCGGCGAGGAGCGGGTCATTCATGGGCTGGTGCGGCGATTCGTGCAGCTCGGTCGAGACGGCGAGTTCGCGGCCTATCGCGCAGAGATCGTCCCCTGGCTCTGGTTCCTCTCGCTGTCGCGCCGGTCCAAGATCTTCCAGGAGCAAACGGCGCTCGACATCGTCGAAGCGGTGTTCCGTGAGCTCGGCCATTCCGACTTCCAGATCCGGTGCACCAAGAGCTACCCCAAGCGGGAGTACTGCGTCCAGTATCGCGAGACCGATCTCAACTTCGTGTCCCGCCTGCTGGAGGAAGAGGGGATCTTCTACTTCTTCGAGCACGCCGACGACAAGCACACGCTGGTGCTGGCCGACGCCCCCACCGCGGTGAAGGACTGCCCGGGACAGGCCAAGGTGCGCGCGGCGGCGATGGCCGGGACCTTTCAGGAAGAAGACGTCGTGCTCGAGCTCGAGCGTGAGCACGCCGTGCACGCGGGCAAGGTGACGCTGCGGAGTTACGATTACCTCCAGCCCTCGTTGCGCCTCGAGAGCTCGGTGAGCGGAGACGGCGACGAGGAAATCTACGATTACTCCGACGACTACACGGAGCTCGACGACGGTGAGCGCTTGGCCCGCATTCAGCTCGAGGCGGAAGAGGCCACGTACGAAGTGGTACGCGGGTCGGGCACGTGCCGCTCCTTCCGCAGCGGGTACCGGGTCGAGCTGACCGGCCATTACCGCAGCGACGCAAACCAGGCGTATCACCTCCTGTCCGTGCACCACACGGCCCGGGGCGGCGACTTCGCCACGGGCGGGCGGGAGACCTTCGAGTATCGCAACGTGTTCGAGGCCGTGCCACACGGCGTGCCCTACCGTCCGCCCCGTCGGGCCGACCGGCCGGTGGTGCGCGGATCACAGACGGCCGTCGTCGTCGGGAAGTCCGGCGAGGAGATCTGGGTGGACAAGCACGGCCGCGTGAAGGTGCAGTTCCACTGGGACCGCGACGGCAAGAAGGACGAGAACAGCTCATGCTGGGTGCGGGTGTCGAGCGCCTGGGCCGGCAAGAACTGGGGCGCCATTCAGCTGCCGCGGCTCGGCCAGGAAGTGATCGTCGATTTCCTCGAGGGCAACCCCGACCGGCCGATCATCACCGGCCGCGTGTACAACGCCGAGCAGACCCCGCCGTATGCGCTCCCGAGCAACCAGACCCAGAGCGGGGTGAAGTCCCGCAGTTCCAAGGGCGGCGGCGCAGACAACTTCAACGAGATCCGTTTCGAGGACAAGAAGGGCAGCGAGGAGCTGTTCGTCCACGCCGAGAAGGACCTCGTCGTGACGGCGAAGAACGACGAGCGGCGCACGATCGGGCACGATCGGACCACGAGCATCAAGCGCCACGACGAGCGCACCGTCAAGGAAGGGGACGACACGCTTGCGGTCGAGCAGGGCAACCAGACCGTCACGATCAAGATGGGCAACCAGACGACGACGCTGGACAGCGGCAACCAGGAGATCACTCTGAAGATGGGCAATCAGACCGTCACGTTGAAGATGGGGAACCAGCAGACCAACGTGAAGATGGGCAACGTTACCACCAAGGCCGATCTCGGGAAGATCGTAAACGAGGCGATGCAGGGGATCGAGCTGAAGGTCGGCCAGAGCAGCCTGAAGATCGATCAGACTGGCGTGACGATTAAGGGCATGATGGTGAAGGTCGAGGGCCAGATCCAGACGGACATCAAGGGAATGATGATGAACATGACGGGCGATGCCATGCTGAAGATGCGCGGCGGCATCACCATGATCAACTGATGAAGACACCGGAGTCACGCCTCAAGACCGGCCGGACGACGGCCGAGCTCTGCGCCGCCGCGGAGTTGAGCGACGCCGCGCTCGCGCTGCGGGCCGAGGGCGTCGTCGGCAAGGCCTACCTGACGGCCCTGATGGAAGCGGGACACTTTGCGGACGCCGTCCGCTTCCTCGCTCATGCCCTGCCGATACGCGAAGGCGTGTGGTGGGCCTGGGTGTGCGCCCGGCGGGCGGCGGGTGACGAGCCGGCGCCGGCCGTCGCGGCGAGCCTAGACGCCACCAAGACGTGGATTGCCGAGCCCACGGACACCAATCGCCGCGCGGCGATGGCGCACGCGGAAGCCGTGGAGTTCTCGACGCCGGCCGGCTGCGCCGGGCTCGCCGCCTTTTTCAGCGGGGGCAGCCTGGGACCGCCCGAGCACGATCCCGTACCCCCCGCGGAGTTCATGGCGGCCAAGGCAGTCGCCGGCTGCATCCTGCTCGCGTCGGTGTTGCAGGAGCCGGACAAGGCCGACGAGAAGTTCCGCGCGTTTCTCCAGCAGGGGCTGGAGGTGGCGGAGAAGACGCAACTGTGGACGCCGCCGCCCGCGGCGCCGCGCTGAGGAGACTGCGATGGGACAGCCCGCCGCCCGCATCGCCGACATGCACGTCTGCCCGATGGTCACCCCGGGCGCCCCACCCATCCCGCACGCAGGCGGACCGATCCTGCCGCCCGGATGTCCCACGGTGCTGATCGGCGCGATGCCGGCCGCCCGCGCGACCGATATGGCCGTCTGTGTGGGACCGCCCGACGTAATCGCCAAGGGCTCGGTGACCGTGATGATCGGCGGCCTGCCGGCCGCGCGCGTGGGCGACCTGACGGCGCACGGCGGCACCATCGTGATGGGATTCCCCATGGTGCTGATCGGCGGCTAGCCGATCGGGAGCCAGCCGGGGCGGGCGTCCGCCCTGCACGCGCCTGCTGGACCGGGACCCCGCGATCCCCTATAGTCCCGGATGCCCAGCCCACTCGCAGCCAAGAAATGCGTCCCATGCCGGGGCGACACGCCGCCACTCCCCGCATCCGAGCGCACCCGCCTGCTCGCCACACTCGGCGGCGGGTGGCAGGTGGAGGACGACCACCATCTGACCAAGACGTACCAGTTCGCGAACTTCGTGGACGCGCTCGCGTTCACCAACCGCGTCGGTGCCATTGCCGAGGCGGAAGGACACCACCCCGACATCTACCTCACATGGGGCAAGGTGAGGCTCAAGGTCTGGACGCATGCGATCGACGGCCTGACCGAGAGCGACTTCGTGCTGGCGGCCAAGGCGGACACGGCGGAGAAGTAGGCGGTTCAGCGGTTCAGCGCGAACCGCTGCCACCGTGCGCGGTGGCTTTCTCTCCGGCCGGGGCGACGCTTCCGGCCGGCG
>JAOTVO010000195.1 GCA_029863355.1 Candidatus Krumholzibacteriia bacterium | reverse complement strand
CGCGATGATGGGCGGCCCGGCGGCGAGCGCCGCCGCGATCACCACGGGTACCTCGTTGTGCTCCCACGGGTGCACGTCGATCACCTGTCCCTGCGGGAAGAGCTGCGTGACGCCGGGCGAGAAGATGCCGAAGTGCGTGCGCGAGTCCTCGGCGGTCTCGGGCCCGCTGTGGCCGGCCACCCACAACACCTTGCCCACCTGGATCTGCGAGTCCTGCGCGAGCTGGCTGAATAGGCGCATGGGGCCGTACTTGAGGTAGACGAAAGAGCCGTAGGTCGAGCACGCGCCGTAGAAGCCGTTGAACTCTTCGTAGGGGCGCTTGGAGAAGTTCACGCTGGCGATGCCCGTGGCGATTCCCGAGTTGGCGAACTCGGTGATGCCCTGCGGCAGGAGCACGCCGTCCGGGTCGGTGCCGCGGTGGTACCAGCCGTGGCCCTTCTCGTCTCCGAAGCCCTTGGCGAAGCCGGAGATATTCGTGGAGTCGGCGAGGTCCGCGCTCATGGCGATGAAGAGCGGGCGGCCGTACTTCTTCTGCGACCAAGCGTTCACCCATCCGCCCCACTTGGCCAGCGCGGCGCGGTTGGGCTCTTTCTCGCCCGGCTTCGCCCACATCGCCTCGGGGTACTTGCGGAAGTCGGTGAGCGCGGGGTCGGCGGCGGGGTTGCGCGAGACGTCGAGCTTGAAGCCGGGGATATCCTCCGGCACGGAGTCGCCGATCTCAACTAAGCGCGTGGTAATGTAGTCCACCAGCGCCGCGTCGTTGCGAATAACGTCGGCCACCACGCGCAGGTTCGCGCGCGCCTGCGCGGCGATCGCGTCCGCATCCTTCGGCGGTCCCTCGCCGAAGCCCTCGAAGATGACGCCGTATTTCTCGGCGAAGCGCGCCTTGGTCTCCCAGAAGAGCGCGTCGTTCATCTTGTGCGGGGAGCCGTGCGACTTGTTGTCGTACTTCCCGTACTCGCGGCCCTTGCGCGTGCGCATGAACATCATGCTGGGGCGCTCGTCCGGATTGTCACCGGCCACCATGTCCAGCATCGCGCGCAGCACCGGTCCCCAGTCGCTGCCGTTATCCGCCTCGCATACCCGCCAGCCGTGCGAGCCGAACCAGTCGCGCGGGGAGCCGTACACGTAGTGGCTCACCGGGTTGTCGTCGATGCCGAAGTCGTTCCAGTCCACCACGTAGTGGAAGTTCGTGAGGCCCAGGCCGTAGGCCGAGTTCGCCGTCTCGTGCGCCGCACCCGGCGTGAGCCCGCCCTCGCCCTCGAAGGCGAAGACGCGCACACCTTCCGCGCCCGCGCGCAGGAGCGCCATCGCCTGACCCGCCGAGGGCGGCGAGCCGTGTCCCGAGGGCCCCGTGTTCGCCTTGACGAAGAGCGTCTTGCCCTCCATCTCCGCGTGTCCCGGGAGCCCCTGGTTGCGCCGCAGCTTCAAGAGGTCCTCCCACCACACCATCCGGTCTTCGGGGATAAAGTAGCGCTTGTCACCCGTCGCCTCGTACTTCGCGCGGAACGCCTCCGCCAGCACCGGCAGCGTGGCGTAGATGAGCGGCACCGTGTGCCCCGCCACCAGCGCGAAGCGGTCGCCGAAGCGCTTCTCCGGATGCCGGATGTCCCAGCGCTTCACCCCCGAGAAGAGCAGCGTCACCATGGCGTGCACCTTCGAGCGCGACCCGCCCGGGTGCCCGCTCTGCCTATAATTGAGCATGAGGTCGATGAACTGATCGATGCAGTCCTTGATCTTCTCCCAGTGGACGAAGTGCGCCTCCAGGGAGTGGGCGGTCTTCTCGATGTCGAGCTTGCCGGCGACGGCCACGAGCGGCTCCTTTGTATGGGATGGAACGGGGACGCGCGGAAAAGCGCAAACCGGGGGATTCTAGCGGACTTAGGCGGAGATGTCAAACGCGCCGCGTCAGGACGCCATCCGGTCCGCGAAGCCAGCGTAGTCGGCGAGCTGGGCGTCGGCGTAGGCGGCGAGGTCGCCGGTGACCTGGCGCAGGAGGGTGACGGCTTCGCCCTGGCCGAAGCGGTCGAGGGAGGTGCGGGCGCGGTCGAGGTGCTTGTGGATGGTCTGGTGGGCCTCGCGGAAGGCGCCGTACTCCATGCACAGAGAGACGATGAAGCGCTGGTTTTCCTCGGTGAGGTCGGCCTGGTCGATGATGCGGACGAGCTCGTCGCGGTGGCCGTCGGTCAAGGACGAGAGCACGCGGATCATGGGCAGGGCGAGGTAGCCGGCGCGCAGGTCGCAGTCGTCTGAGCGCGCGGGGCTGTCGAGCATGTCGTCGAGGTCGTCGATCATCTGGAAGGCCATGCCGAGGTTCCAGCCGAAGTGGCCGAGGACGTCGGCGTACTCGGGCGCGTGCCCGACCACGCTGGCCTTGCAGGCGAGCGCGAAGAGGGAAGCGCTCTTCTCGGAGATGATATCGTAGTACTGGGCTTCGGTGATGTCGTAGTCGAACTTGTGCACGGTCTCCAGGCTCTCGCCGCGCACGAGCACGCGCAACGTGCGGATGAACTCGGGCATGGCTTCGGGGCGCTGGCTGCGCTGCACGAGCTCGAGCGCCTCGGCGAGCGCGAAGTCGCCGGTGAGCACGGAGGCGTAGTTGCCGTACTTGAGGCGCGCGCTCTGCTTGGTTCGGCGGTGGTCCACTTCGTCGATGACGTCGTCGTGGAAGAGGGTGGCGAGGTGCACCAGCTCGACGGCGCCGGCGAGGTCGACGAGGCCGGGCTCGACGTGGCCGATGCCGTCGCCGCGCGGCAGCTGGGAGCAGAGCACGAGGAGCGCGGGGCGCAGGCGCTTGCCGCCGTTATCGAAACTCTCGAGCGCGATGTCGGCCTCGCGGATGGCGTTGTCGCGCAGTCGCTCGCGCACGACTTCGTCGCACCGCTCGATCACGTCCTTCAAGACCGCGTACTTCTTGATCGCCTGAATCATGACCCGTCCTCTTTAGCGGTTTTCCTTGATACGAATGACATTGGCCAGCCCCTGCGCGCCGGCCTCGCCGCCGACGAACGCGTGGAAGATGGCGTTGACGAAGTCCATGTGGCGCTTGAGCTCGGCGAGCCGCGCCTCGAGGAAGGCGTCGCTGCCCGCACTCGCGCGCCGCGCGCCCTCCAGCGCGCCGTCCACGATCTCCATGGCGGGGTCGAGCTCCTTGCGCTTCTTGGCCACGGCGAGGAGCTTGGCCACCTTGCCGATGTCCTCCTCGGCCTCGTAGTAGTCGCGCCGCTCGCCCCGGATGACGACCTTCTTCACCACGCCGAGGTCCACGAGGTGGCGCACGTTGGTGCTGACGTTGCTGCGGCTGGTCTTGAGCTTGCGCGACATCTCCTCCAGGGTGAGCGGCTCGGGGCTGAGGTAAAGCAAGGCGTGGATCTCGGCCATCACCTTGTTGATGCCCCAGTAGGGCCCCAGGCGGCCCCAGCCTTCGATGAAGATGTCGATCGGTTGCGTGGATTGCGACGGCATGTATCCTACAATGATATAAGGTGATTACAGTATGTTCTGAACGTACTGAATTCGTAGACCCAGCCGGCGGCGATGTCAAGACCAAAGGGGCCCGTCCTCCGAAATCGCTGTGGATATCCAAGGATCGCGCCCGTAGAATGCGGCGCGACGAGAGACCCGATGCACCCGACCACTTTCTTGAGCTGCCTCTACGGCGAGCTGCGCGGCTACCGGCGCCTGCGCATCCGCCGTCGCGTCGGCGCCGGCGAACGGCTCTCGCGCGAGGCGCTCGCCGCGCTGAGCGAGGCGCTCTTCCAGGCCCACGTCCAGCTCTCGATCGCGCGCTTTCCCTTCTATGCCGACGCCGTGGCGCGCCACCGCGGCGCGCTCCCCAAACCGGGCGCGCCGGTGCAACCCGAGGAGCTGCCCGTGTGGACGCGGCGCGACCAGCGCGCCTTCTTCGAACAGCAGTCGCGCCCGGCGGACTCGTTCTACGTGCACCAGACCAGCGGCTCGACGGGGCTGCCGGTGCGCTTCCACATCACGCGCGAGAGCTGGGAGTGGCGAAACGCCGTCACCGACCGCGCTTACACATGGGCCGGCGCCGAGGAAGGACGCCGCAGCGTCTACCTCTGGGCCGCCGAGCAGAAGCGGCCGCCGCTCTCGCAGCGCATCAAGCATGGCGTGCACCTGGTGCTGCAGCGCCGATGGTATTACGACGCCTTCCAGGCCATGACCGACGCCGAGCGCGCCGCCCTCTGCCGCCTCATCGACCGCGTGCGTCCCGAGTCGATCGTGGGCTACACGGGCATGCTCGTCGACGTGGCGCGCTACGTGCGCGACCACCCCGGCGCGCTCCGTCACCGCCCGCGCACCATGGTGAGCGCGGCCGAGGGGCTGCAGAGCGGCCAGCGCGAGCTGCTGGAGGCGCACCTCGTGCGCGAGGTCTACCTGGGCTACGGGAGCCGCGAGTTCATGAGCGTGGGCATGGAGTGCGCCCGCCACGCGGGCTATCACATCAATACCGACATGGTGCGCGTGGAGGTGGTGGACGATGATGGCCGCGCGCTCCCGCCCGGCGAGACCGGCCGCATCGTGGTCACCGACCTGCGCAACGCCGCCACGCCATTTATCCGCTACGAGATCGGCGACACCGGCGCCATGGCGCCGGACGAGCCCTGCGGCTGCGGCAAACCCTTCCCGCGGCTGCTCTCCGTCGACGGCCGCCTGCAGGATGTCGTGCACACGCCCGAGGGCGGAATGGTCAACGGCCTCTACCTCACCTATACCATGCGCCAGTTCGACTGGATCGAGGGCTACCAGGTGGTCCAGCCCTCGCGCGCGCGCATCACCGTGCGCCTGCTCACCCCGGAAGCGCTCACCCCCGAGCGCATCGCACCCGTCACCGCGCTCCTGCGCAAGAAGCTCGGCGAGACGATCGCCATCGACTACGAACGCGCCGATTCGCTGGAACGCCGCGCAACGGGCAAGGTGGCGCTTGTGATTTCTTCTATCCGCTCCGAGTAGTCGAGGCGGTGTCGAAGGGTCTCCGCTCAAGCACTCGCGCACTTCCCCTTATGAAGTAGTGGTGGTGGGGTGGATACCCCCCAAAGGTTGCAGCGGGTTGGTACGGGAGGGTCGACGCGATATCACGAGCGCGCGCTCTGGCGTTTCCATGGCGAGCGCGAGTGCTTGAGCGGAGACCCTTCCGTACCAACCCAACGAAGAAACTAGAGAACCCGCCGCGCCGTGACGTACCGCCGCCGGAAGTACTTGTTGTCCAGGCGGTCGAACTTCACGCGGCGGTGCGTGGTGGAGGCGTGAATGAACTCGCCGTCGCCCGCGTAGATGCCCACGTGGGAGACGCTGCTCGAGCCGTTGGTGCGGAAGAAG
>JAOTVO010000194.1 GCA_029863355.1 Candidatus Krumholzibacteriia bacterium | reverse complement strand
AATAGGCGGCGCGTTCGCGCGGCCAGCTCGCGGGCCTGCGGCGCGAGTGCGATGGGAATGGAGACGACGAGCGCACGCTCATCGCGCGCTTTTCTCACCGAGATTTCGCCGGCGGCCTCGCCATCGGTCACGACGCGGTGATAGGCATTGCCTTCCACGCGCTCGATGCCGGGAATGGCGCGCGGCGCGAGGAAGGCGAGCATGCCGTCCCAGTCGAAGGGCTCGCGAAACGGAAGGCGAAGCGCCAGGCCGGTCTCGGCGGCGGCGCTTCCGCGCGCGGCAGCGTGATCATTCCGCGACCGGAAGCGGCGCATCTCGCTCGGCGAGCGCGTGAAAGTGCGTTTGAAGACGTGGTTGAAGCGGCGCACGCTGGCAAAGCCGGAGCCGAGCGCGATGTCGGTGATGGGCAGCCGGGTGTCGTCCACGAGAGCGCGCGCGAAGTGCACGCGGCGCGCCTGCGCGATGGCCACGGGCGCGGCCCCGAGGTGCTCGATGAAGAGGCGGCGCAGGTGGCGCGAGGTCACGCCCAGGCGCGCGGCCAGTACATCCACGCCGCTCTCGTCGAGCGCACCCTCATCGATCAGGCGCAGCGCGCGCGAGACGGTGGCGGACGTGCCGGCCCAGGCGGGCGTTCCCGGCGAGGCGTCGGGGCGGCAGCGCAGGCAGGGGCGGAAGCCGGCCGCCTCGGCGGCCGCCGCGCAGGCGAAGAAGCGCACGTTCTCGCGGCGCGGCGTCCTGGCGGAGCAGACGGGGCGGCAGTAGACGCCGGTGGTGACCACACCCGTGAAGAAGCGCCCGTCGAAGCGCGTGTCGCGCGCGCGGAGCGCCCGGTAGCAGGCATCGGGGTCGAGCGGCAGCATACCGGTATTAAAGCACGGGCGGCCCGGGAGTGCTAGCCGTTTTCGGACATCGATCGTCCCAGCACCCGCGCCGCCGACCCGACCGTAATCATCAGCAGCCCGGCGAGGAACAGCTTGATGCCGAGCAACACGCCGACGGCCACGAGGCCGGAGAGCGGAAACTGGCGCCAGATCATGATGCCCAGGGCGAGCGAGACGATGCCGGCGAAGAACAGCCAGCCCCAACCCCGCTCCGGGCGCAGGCTGAACGCGCCCATGATCTCGAAGATGCCGTCGGCGATGAAATAGATGGCCAGCAAGATCGCGAGCACACCCGCCGTGAACAGCGGGTTCGCGACCATCACGACGCCGCACACGGTGGTCAGCACACCGACCACCAGTAGGAAGACGCGCTCGCCGCCGCTGGCCCGGAAGGCCCACAGCAGGCGGGACAGACCGGCCAGCAGCACGAGAATCCCGATCAGCAGCGCTACCCCCTTGCCCGCCAGCAGCGGCGTCGATATGGCCATGATCCCGAAGACCATGGTGATGACGCCGATGATTGTCATCCGGCCACCTTGTTTTGCCACGAGCTCATTCATCGTTCGTCCTTTCCGAGTGCGAGTCGTGCCGTTCCTTTCAGCTCAGCGGTCGCGCGCGCTCTGTTTCGGAGGATTGATTTCATGGCAGCAGCCTCAGCCATTCATAAACGATGCGTCCTGCGTGGTCAAGTCTCCTACCTCCCGACGGCGGCGCGCGCGTGGTAAGATCCGTCCATGCTTCGCTCACCGTGGACGACCGCCGGCCTTGCCGCGCTGCTCTTGGCGTCGTGCGCGCGCTCCGGCGACGAGTCGGGGTATGCGCCCTCTTACCCGGGCGCTAAACGGGTGGATGTCTCACGCGTCCAGTTCGAAGACGGCGACACATTCGCCTACCGTGGCGAAGTGATCCGCATCCTCGGCATCGACACGCCGGAGACGAAGAGCGAAGGCGTCGGCATCCCCTACGACCAGCCCTTCGGCCCCGAGGCGAGCGAATCGACGCGCGTGTGGATCACGCGCGCGCGCGTGGTGGAGATCGTGCGCGACGGCCCCGACACCTACGGCCGCCGCCTCGCGCACGTGTTCGTGGACGGCGAGCTCCTCGCCGAACGGCTGCTCGCGCACGCCCTCGCCTACGAGACGGTGAGCGCTTTCGGCGACAACGGCTTCCCCGACCTGGCCGACCGCATCCTCAAGACGGCCGCGCAATCTCCCAAGCCTCCTTTCCAGGAACCGTACAAGTGGCGGCGCAAGAACCAGAAGCGCGATGCCCGGTGACCCATTGTAGCATATAGAGTTATGTCGTCGGTCTTGACTGGGTATGACCCGGGTATTACCATAGAGTCATGAAGGTCGCGATCTCACTACCGGACGATCTCTTCGCCGCAGCCGAGCGTGTGGCCGAGCGTTTGGGCCTGTCGCGCAGCGCCCTCTTCCAGGAAGCGGTCCGCGCGTTCCTGCACGCGCACGGTGACAAGGGCGTCACCGAAGTGTTGGACGAGGTCTACCGCGAAGGCGCTCCGCCCGCCCGCCTCGACGCCGTGCTCGAGCAGATGCAGGCATACACGGTGGGAGAAGAAGACGAGTGGTGATTCGCCGCGGCGAGATCTGGTGGGCCTGCCTTGGTCCGCCGCGCAGCTCGGGGCCCGGCTTCCGGCGACCCGTGGTCGTCGTTCAATCGGATGCGTTCAACCGCAGCCGCATCCAGACCGTGATCGCCGCCGTCATCACGTCGAACGCCGACCTAGCGCGGGCGCCCGCCAACGTCGCGCTCACCGTGCGCCAAAGCGGGCTACCCAAACCATCGGTGATCAACGTCTCCCAGCTCGTCACGCTGGACCGCTCGTTCCTCGCCCAGCGCGTCGGCACCCTGCCCGCGCGAACGCTGGACGCGCTCGACGAAGGACTGCGAAGGGTTCTCTCTCTCTGAATCGACTACAGCCCCGCCAGTCGCGCCAATGATTCGCTCGTCCAGGTGAGCAGGTGCTCGATGCCGGGAATGAATCCGCCCGGCGCGATGCCGAGCCAGATGGTGGCGGCCACGGAGACGGCGAGCACGACGCGCACGCCGAAGTCGTCGAACGCGGTGGGAACGCCGGCGCCGGCGCGCGGCGAGCGCATGTACATGTAGACGATCACGCGCAGGTAGTAGTAGAGGGAGAGCGCGCTGTTCAAGACGCCGATCACGGCCAGCGTCACCAGTCCGCGCTCGATGGCGGCGTTGAAGACGTAGTACTTGGCGAAGAAGCCGGCCGTGGGCGGGATGCCGGCCATGGCGAACATGAAGGTGGCCATGGCGAAGCCGAGGAAGGGCCGGCGCAATGCCAGGCCGGCGTAGTCCTCGATCTCCAGGCCGCGCGTGTCACCGCGGTTCTCCAGCGCGCTGATCAGCGCGAAGGCGCCCAGCGTCATGAAGGCGTAGGTGACCAGGTAGAACATCACGCTGGAGGCGGCGCGAGTGTTGTCGATGCCGAGCGCGGCCATGCCCACGAGGATGTAGCCGGCGTGGGCGATGGACGAGTAGGCCAGCATGCGCTTGATGTTGCGCTGCACGAGCGCAATGATGTTCCCCGTGGTCATGGTGAGAATGGCGAGCACCACCACGATGTCCAGCCAGTGCGACCGCCCCGACATGAACGACATGTAGAACAGCCTCAGGAAGGCGGCGAAGGAAGCGGCCTTGACGGCGCTGGCCATGAAGCCGGTCACTGGCGAGGGCGCCCCCTGGTAGACGTCGGGCACCCACATGTGGAACGGCACCGCCGCCACCTTGAAGACGAAGCCCACCATGATCAAGCCCACCGCGAACAGGAAAGGCGCCGTCCGCACCAGCTCGCCCCTTACCGCCTCCACCATGATGCCCTTGAAGTTGAGCGTGCCCGTGAGCCCGTAGATGATGGCCATGCCGTAGAGGAAGAAGGCCACGGCGAAGGCGCCGAGGAGGAAGTACTTCATCGCCGCCTCGTTGCTCAGCAGGTCGCGGCGGCGGAAGCCAACCAACACGTAGACGGACAGGCTCATCAGCTCGATGCCGAGAAAGACCGACATGAGGTCGTACGCCGAGACCAGCACGAACATGCCCGCCAGCGCGAAGAAGAGCATGGCGTAGTACTCGGCGCGCTCGATGTCGAAGCGGCGCGCGTAGCCCGGCGTGACCAGCACGGTGGCCAGCGAGCAGATCGTGCACAGCGCGGTGAAGAAGAGCGCGAACTTGTCGACCACCAGCATCCCGTTGAGGATGGGCCAGCCGCCCGCGTTCCACCGGGCGAAGAGGAGCACGAGGAGTCCGACGTGCGCGAGAACGACCAGCGTCCGCAGCAGCCCCCCCACCCGGCGCGTGAACGCGCCCCAGAGCAGGAACACGCTGCCCGCTCCCGCGAGCACGAAGAGGGGCGCCAGCTGGCGCGCCACGTCGGCGTCGAAAACCGGCATCAGCGCATCCCTCCCCTCTCGGCCTCGTCCTCGGGCGAGGGGAGCGTCACCTCGACGCCGTTGGACAGGCGCGTGGCGCGGGCGTGACCGCCCCGGTAGGCGCCCATGTCGGTGAGGAACTTGTTGACCGACGGCTCCATGCGGGAGATGAAGGGCTTCGACCACACGCCCATCAAGATGATCAGCGCGATCAGCGGAGCAAACACGATGTACTCGCGAATGGAGATATCCTTCAGCCCCTCGTTCTTCGGATTCGTCACCTCACCGAAGAACACCCGCTGGTACATCCACAGCATGTAGATCGCGCCCAGGACGACGCCGGTGGCGGCGAGCACCCCGTACCAGACGTTGAACTGGAAAACGCCGATCAGTATGAGCAGCTCACCGATGAAGCCGTTGAGCGGCGGGAGCCCGATGGACGAGAGTGTGATGATCATGAATATGGTGGCGAACCACGGCATCACGCGCGCCAGACCTCCGTACTCGGAGATGAGGCGGGTGTGGCGCCGCTCGTAGATCACGCCCACCAGGAGGAACAGCCCGCCGGTCGAGATCCCGTGGTTGAGCATCTGGTAGATGGCGCCCTCGACGGCCTGCGTGTTGAACGCAAAGAGGCCCAGCATCACGAAACCGAGGTGCGACACCGACGAATACGCCACCAGCTTCTTGACGTCCTTCTGCACCATCGCCACCAACGCCCCGTAGATGATGCCGATGATGGCGAGCACGGCGATCAGCGGAATGGCGCGCACGGCCGCCTCCGGGAACATGGGCATGGCGAAGCGGATGAACCCGTACGTTCCCATCTTCAGCAGCACCCCGGCCAGGATGACCGACCCCGCCGTGGGCGCCTCGACGTGCGCGTCGGGCAGCCAGGTGTGGAACGGGAACATGGGCACCTTGATGGCGAAGGCCAGCGCGAAGGAGAGGAAGAGCAGCCACTGCTCGCGGGTGGAGAGCACCGTGGTGAGCAGGCGCGCGTAGTCGAAGGTCAGCTCGCCCGTCTGCCCGCGGTGCGCGTGCACCACGTAGAGGATCGCCACCAGCATGAGCAACGATCCGATCATCGTATAGATGAAGAACTTCACCGTGG
>JAOTVO010000193.1 GCA_029863355.1 Candidatus Krumholzibacteriia bacterium | reverse complement strand
TTGCGCAGAAACAGCCGGCAGCGTTCCCAAACCTGGAGCGACGCGCCCTTGATCGTCGGTCTCCGATAGGAGGGCAGCTCCATGAGAAACAGCGATGATTCGCCTTTGAAGGCCATCGTGCGCAAAAGCTTGGCCGCGACGATCGCGAGCGCGATGCCGATGAGGTACATGATCCACAGCATTGGTGCCTGCCACTTCTGCGGGAAGAACGCCGGGATGATGAGCAAATAGATGGGCAGACGCGCGCTGCAGCTGACCAACGGCAGGACCAGCATGGTCACCAGTCGGTCGCCGCGGTTCTCGAGCGTGCGCGTGGCCATGATCGCGGGTACCGAGCAGCCAAATCCGAGCAGCAACGGAATGGCGCTCTTCCCGTGCAATCCGAACTTGCGCATCACGCGGTCCATCATGAAGGCGGCCCGCGCCATGTACCCGGTGCCTTCCAGAATGGTGATCGCGGCAAAAAGCAAGGCGATGTTGGGCAGAAAGGCGAGCACCCCGCCCACACCCGCGATCACGCCGTCGACGAGCAGTGAGCGCAACGGGCTCTGGGCACCCTCCGGCCAGAGCCCGGACACCGCCGCTTGCAGGTGGACGAAGCCGCTCTCGATCGCGCCGACCAGCGGATCGCCCAGGGTAAAGGTGACGTGGAACACGCCGTACATCAGCGCCAAGAAAATGGGCAGCCCCAGCCAGCGGTGGGCGATCACGTCGTCCACGCGCTCGGAGCGCGTGCGGCGGACGACGGCCGGTCGTTTCACGGCGTCACGGCACGCGTGGCCGACGAACGCGTAGCGCCGCTCCGCGAGCAACACCTCGGTCCCCTCTCCCAGCGACTGCTCCAGCGCGGCGACCGCGGCGTCGGCCTCCGCCATCACCTCCGGAGAGCGCACGCGCATGCGCACGTCCGCGTCCTTCTCCAGGAGCTTGACGGCCAGCCAGCGACGCCGCGCGGCCGGCAGGTCGCCGTTGCGCAGGGCGAGTGCCTGCTCGATGCGTGCCACGAGGGCATCCACCTCCTGGCCGTAGTCGGGACTGCGCGCCGCCCCGCGGCTCCCCGCCGCCGCCGCCGCCACCGCGTCGACGAGCGCGTCGATGCCTTCGCCGCGGTGTCCGACCGTGGCCACGACGGGAACGCCCAGCGCCCGCTCGAGGCGGCGCGGACGGATGCCGATGCCCCGCGCGCGGGCCACGTCGACCATGTTCAGGGCGATCACCAGGGGATGGCCCAGCTCGGCGAGCTCGACGGCCAGGTAGAGGTGGCGTTCGAGGTTGGACGCGTCGACGACGATGACCACCACGTCGGGGGCCTCGTCGAGCAGGTGCGAGCGCGCGACGACCTCGTCGACCGAGCGCGCGGAGAGCGCGTAGGTTCCCGGCAGGTCGAAGACCTCGATCTCGTGCCCGCCCCGGCGGCAGCGCCCGCGCTTCTTCTCCACGGTGACGCCGGGGTAGTTCGCCACGCGCTGGTGCGCGCCCGTCATCGCGTTGAAGATTGACGTCTTGCCGGAGTTGGGATTGCCCGCCAGCGCGACGCGGATCCCGCGCGCCGGTGGCACCGCGGCGCGGGCTCGACGGCCGCGTCCAGACTTAGCTGTTCCTAATTTCATGGCCCAAGAAGAGCGCGCCGATCAGCGCGCCTCCACCGTCACCATCCGCGCTTCGTCCATACGCAGCGAAAGCCGGTAGCCGCGCACGCGGATCTCCATCGGATCACCGAACGGCGCCACCCGCTCCACGCGCACGTGCGTGCCGCGGATCACGCCCATCTCGGCCAGGCGGCGGCGCACCGCCTCGGCGGCCGTCACCCGCACGACGCGCCCGCTCCTACCGGGCGCCAGCTGGTCCAGACCCATGATCATCGGTCCGCTCCTATTCGGTGAAAAGCGGGGAGTTAGTCTGCCTAACTTAATATAGGACAGCGGCTTGCGCCACATCTATAGAGTAAGGCGGCCCGAAGAATCTGTCCAGAAGATTTTGCGACCTTTTTTTGAGAAATCGGCTCCGGGGCCGACGTCGCGCGGGGAGCATCGGTCGCCAGCGTCAGCGCGCGGGCCCCCACGATCATCCCCCAGAGAGCGAATTCCGCGCCCGTGGGCCGGCAGCGTGCCTTGCCGCGCACCCACGCGGCCTCTTCGACGGCGAGCGGAAGCGAGACCTCGACGCTGCGCGTGTCCCGGCGCAAGCCTGTGCGAAGCGCCTTGAGCGCGCTTTCCTTCCCGCTCCAGACGAGCGCGGCCATCGCCTCGTGTTGGCCCGCCGCTCGCGCCACGGCGAGCCGCTCCGAGGGGAGCAGGTAGTCGTCGAGGAACGCGTCCGAGCGCGGCTCGATCAGCTCCAGGTCGCACCCAATCCGCATCCCCGCCGGCGCGATCGCGCAGAGGGCGGCGCCGCCGCGATGGCTGATCGACAGGCTCACACCCGCCGGCGCGCCGCCGGCGAACGCCTCGGGGGCGCCGTCGGCGGCGGCGAGGATCTCGATCGCTTCGGGGCGGACGCCCAAGTGTGTCGACAACGCCTGCTTTGCCGCCCAGCGACCCAGCCGCCAGTCGCTGCGGCGCTTGACGAATCGCATCGGCTCCAGGCAAGCGCGCTCGCGTTCGGAGAGCCAGGCGTCGCCTCGGGGTACGTCGCACGCCTGGCAGGCGTGCCAGCTGATGGTCGGCGCGCCAGCGCTCACGGCTTCATCGCCTTGCGTAGCGGATCGAGCAACTCGGGCGCTACCGGATCCGGCATCTCCGTGGTGCGGTAGCCCCGCATGCGCATCACCACGTCGCCGGTCTCGTCGACGACATCGGCGTCGAACGCACCGCCTTCGCCCTGCGTGACGGCCGCGTGCGCGGCGCACTCCCCCGCGCTCGGGCGCAGAAAATCCACCGCGTCGATCCGGTGCGGGAGGCCCATGCGCGCGCTGCCCGCCATTTCCATGATGCCCGCGGTCTGGAAGCAGAGCTCGATCAGGCGCGGGGCGGCCAGCGTCGGCGCGTCGGCCGGCGCATGGTTCGGCGGCAGCTCACGCGCGAAGCGGCCGAACACGGCGTCGCCGGCACGCCAAGAGTCCTCCACCACGCGGTAGGCCGGGCCGTGGAAGTAGAGGCGGTAGATGTCGTCGGCGCGGACGTGGGCCGCCGCCTCTGCGGGCACGCGCACCTCGCGCCGCTGCGCGCCCGGGGCGGGCGCGGGCGCGAGCCGCACGCGCGCGCTGAAGTGCGTGGTCACCTCGGGTCCCACGCGGCCGTGCAACGTGCGCTCGCCTTCCAGGCGGCAGTCGGCGACGACGTCGTCGCCCTCGCGGGTGAAGAACGCCCGCACGGTGACGGTTCGCGACTCGTCGCGGTAGAACTTGAACGGCGCGTGGAAGCGCACGTCCTCGATCGCCCGCAAGTGGCTGCGCGGGAACAGCAACTTGGCGGCTTCCACCAGCGCTTCGATGCCCATCACGCCGGGCAGCACGGCCGTCTCGCCGATGCGGTGGTCGTGCAGGAAAGGTTGCGCGGAGGGGTCGAGGGTCGTCTCCACGGTGAAGCCGGTGTGCACGCCCATACCCCGGACGCGTTGCACCATCACGCCGCGCCCCACCGCCAGGGCTTCCAGTGCCGGCACGTCGAGGCCGCCGTTCTCGTCGAGCTCGTCGCACATGCCGCCCAGCGCCCCCGCCACCACGACCTCCCCGGCAAAGGCCGCCTCCAGCTCCCGGCGGACGACCGGAATGCCGGCTTCGGGCGCGAGCATGTCGATCCCCGCGCGCTTCATCAGCTCGGGGATCGAACCGCGCGACGCCATGCCGATATCGCGCCACGCCGTCCAATCGATCGCGATGCCGCGCGCCCCGGGGCGCGCGCCGCGCAGGCTCGAGGCGCACTTGCACAGCAGGTCGTTGGCCGCGCTGTAGTCGGTCTGCCCCGCGTTGCCGAAGCGCCCGGCGATGGAGCTGAACACGACCGCGGCGCCGAGCGGCGCCTCGCCCAGGCCTTTGACCAGGTTGAACCAGCCGTCGCACTTGACGTCGAGCACGCGATCGAACTCCTCCGGTGCCTTTTCCGGCAGGAGCCGGCTCACCTCGAGGCCCGCGGCGTGCACCAGTACGTCCACGCGGCCGTGCCGCGCCACCACTTCGTCCATCACTGTCGATACGGCCGCCGCGTCGCACAGATCCACGCGGTGATAGGTCGCCTCGCCGCCGGCCGCCCGCACCGCGACCAAGGCGTCCAGCGCGGCGCGGCGCCGCTCGATCGCGGCCAGCTCGCGCGCGACGCGCGCCGGCGTCACGCGCTCGCCGCCGGCCTTCAGACGCTCGAAGAGGTCGCGCTTGAGACCTTCGCGATCGCCTGCGAAGCGCTCGAGGTCGCTGTCGGCCGGGTCCGGCGCGGGCGCCAGGTCCAGCAGGTGGAACGCCCCACCACCCGCGGCCCGGGCGAGGTCGCCGGTGATCGCCGACACGATGCTGCCCGCCGCGCCCGTGACCACGAACACCGTGTCGGGCCCGAGGGAGCACGCGGCGTCCGAGCGCGGGGCGTCGCGCACCTCCAGCCCCACGGTCCACCGGTCCTTTCCGTGGCGTCCAATCTCCACGGCGCCCGGGTCGTGCAGCGTCTCCTCGATGAGCCCGTCCGCAAGCGGGGCGCTGCGGCGTCCCGGCTCGAAGTCCACCACCTTGACCAGAGCACCGGGCTTCTCGCGCTTGAACGCCTTGGCGAACCCGCACACCCCGCCGCCGAGCGGCGACGACGCGCCCGCAGGGCCGTAGCCGTGGAGCCCGCCCAGACGCGTGGCGGCCACGAGAAACACGCCCGGTTCGTCGAAGCGAGCGAAGAGGGTGCGCATCGTCGCGTAGAGGAGCTTCACGCGCACGCGCACCGCCTCGCGCCACTCCCCCAGCCCCGCCATCCCCGCGACGGGGCCCTCGTCGTCGAGGGCGCTCAGCCAGTAGACGCCGGTGACGCCCGCGTCCGCCCACTCGAGGACGCGAGCCGCGAGTACATCCGCCTCCGGCGCGTCGTCGATCATCAGGACGTCCACGCCTCGCTTCTCCAGGCGTCGCACGAGCGCGCGGCCCACCCCGGCGCGGTCGGCCATCACGATCACGCGCGCGCCGCGGCCGAGCGCCACCCCCGTGTGCTTGCACAGGCCGATATCCGGGCGCAGGCGCAAAGCGACCACGCGCCGGGGCACCTCCGAAGTCGAGGCGACCGCGTGCCCGGCATCCTCGGCCGGCGCTTCGCCGTTCGCCGGCTCCCCCTCGCCCATGGAAACCGCACCGGCGCTCCGCGCGGCCGCGAAAGCGGGCGCTCGTTCGTAGACGAACTGCACCGCGTGGCGCAGCGTGGGATAGTCGCGCAGCTTGAGCGTGTCGTCGCGCGGAATGCCGTACGCCTCGCGGATGGCCGCGAACATCTCCGCCTGTTTGACCGTGTCGATG
>JAOTVO010000192.1 GCA_029863355.1 Candidatus Krumholzibacteriia bacterium | reverse complement strand
CCGTCCGTCCCCCGTCTTCGTCTGTCGTACGCTGCGCATATCGCTCTCGCTTACTTGGCCGCCTGGGCCGTCTTCCCGGCCTTACGCCGGACTTTCTCGCCTACGTAGCGGATGCCCTTGCCCTTGTAGGGCTCGGGGGGCCGGATGCTGCGAATCTCGGCGGCCACCTGTCCGACGAGCTCCTTGTCGGACCCTTCGATCTTGAGCTGCGTCGGGCTCTCCGTCGTGACCTTCACGCCCGCCGGAGTCTGGTAGCGCACTGGGTGTGAGAAGCCGACCACGAGCTGAACCCCGTCCTTGGTGACCTCGGCCTTGTACCCCACGCCCTGCAACTCCAGCGCCTTGGCGTATCCCTTGGTGACGCCCTCGACCATGTTGGACACCAGCGTCCGCGAGAGCCCGTGCAGGGCCTTGTGAAACGTCTCATCGGACGGTCGCCGGACGACCACCTGGCCGTCTTCCACAACCAGGGTCATGGACGAATGGAACGTGCGGCGCAACTCGCCGCGCGGTCCGCGCACCGTGAGCGTGCGCCCGTCCAGCTTCGCGGTGACTCCCGACGGGAGCGGCACCGGCCTCTTGCCGATCCGAGACATCGCTCCTCCTACCAAACGACGGCGAGCAGCTCGCCGCCAGTACGGGCACGGCGCGCCTCGCGGTCCGACATGAGACCGCGTGGCGTGCTGAGAATCGCCATCCCCAGGCCGTTCTTCACGCGCGGGATCTCCCGGGCCTTGACGTAGCGCCGCAGTCCCGGCGCCGACACCCGTTGCAGTTCGCGGATGACGGGCGCGTCGTTGTGGTACTTCAGGTACAGCCGCAGGAGACCGTGCCGGCCGTCGTCCAGGACCTTGAAATCCTGGATGTAATGATTCTCGCGGAGGAGCCGCGCCATCTCGACCTTCAGCTTCGACACCGGCATGTCGACCCGCCGGTGCCCCGCCGAACAGGCGTTGCGGACGCGGGTCAGCATATCGGCGACGGGATCAATCACACTCATGCTCGCGTATCCTCACTTACCAGCTGGCCTTGCGGACGCCCGGGATTTCGCCGCGCAGGGCGAGGTCCCGGAAACAGATGCGGCACAGGCCAAACTTGCGCAGGGTCCCGCGGCTGCGGCCACAGCGTTGACAGCGTTGATAGGCCCGCACCGAGAATTTCGGCTTCCGCCTGACCCGTTCGGTCCAGCACTTCTTCGCCATGCGTTGCTCCTAACCGATCGCCACCGGGGCCTCGCCCCGGAACGGCATGCCGAGCTCCCGGAGGAGCGCCTGCGCCTCATCGTCCCGGCGCGCCGTGGTAACAAACGTGATGTCCATCCCGTGTATCCTCTCGACCTTGTCATAGTCGACTTCGGGGAAGATCATCTGCTCCTTGATGCCCAGAGAGTAGTTGCCCCGACCGTCGAAGCTCTTCGTCGGCAACCCGCGAAAATCGCGCATCCGCGGCACCGCGATCGTGATGAAACGGTCGAGGAACTCATACATCCGCTGCCCGCGCAGCGTCACCGCCGCCCCGATGGCCATGCCCTGGCGCAGGTTGAAGTTGGCCACGGAGCGCTTGGCGCGGGTCACCACGGGTCGCTGGCCGGAGATGGCCCCGAGCTCGGCGACGGCCGCCTCCAACGCCTTCGGGTTCTTGGGAGCGTCGCCCATCCCCACGTTCAGTACGATCTTCGACAGCTTCGGCACCTGGTGCGCATTCACGTAGCCGAACTGCTGCTGCAGCCTGGCGCGCACCCGCTGCTCATACTGCTCGAGGAGTCGCGCCCGCGGGGCAGGCTCCGCCGCCACATCGGCGGTCTCCCGCGTTGCCGCCTCGGAAGTCGCCGACTTCTTCTTCTTCACGTCCTTCTTGTCCTTCTTGTCCTTGCTCTTGTCCTTGTCCGCCATACTCATCGCACCCGCGGGATCGGCTGTCCGGACTTCACCGCAATCCGCTCAACCGTCCCGTCCTTGTCGTGTCGTCGGCGCACGCGCGTGGGCTCGCCGGTCTTGGGGTCGAGCAGCATCACGTTCGAGGCCGCAATCGGCGCCGGGAACGTGATGATCCCGCTCTCTCCCTGTTCGGTCGTGGCCCGCTTGTGCTTCGTGACGACGTTCACACCCTCCACCACGATGCGAAACCGCTTGGGGTACACCTGAAGGACCTTGCCCTCCTTGCCGCGGTCGTCGCCGCGGATCACCCGCACGGTGTCCCCCTTGGTGACGTGCAGCTTGTGGCGAACCGGCTCCCGGCCGCGCTCCCGCCGACTCTTGCGATGGACGAGTCGCCGCATGTCAGATCACCTCCGGCGCGAGCGACACGATCTTCATGAATCGCTTCTCGCGCAGCTCGCGCCCGACCGGCCCGAAGATGCGGGTGGCCCGTGGTTCGCCCTGCTCGGTGATCAGCACCGCCGCGTTTTCGTCGAAGCGGATATAGGAGCCGTCCCGTCGCTTGGTCTCCTTCGCCGTCCGGACGATCACGGCTTTCGCCACTTCGCCCTTCTTCACCTGTCCGGTCGGGATGGCGTCCTTGATGGTCACGACGACCACGTCGCCGAGACCCGCGTAGCGCCGCCTCGAGCCACCGAGCACGCGGATCACGAGCGCGTGCCGCGCGCCCGAGTTATCCGCGATCTTGAGAATCGACTCCTGCTGGACCACTGGGTCCCTCCCGTCCCTGCGCTCAGCGCCGGTGCACTAGCGGGCGCGGTCGAGAATCTCGACCACGCGCCACCGCTTTGTCTTCGATAGCGGTCGCGTCTCGGCGATCCGCACCCGATCTCCCTGCTTCGCACCGTGCTCATCGTGCGCGTGGACCCGCTTCGAGCGAACCACGAGCTTGCCGTACAACGGGTGCGCGAAGCGGCGAACCAGCGAGACCGTCACGGTCTTCTGCATCCGGTCGCCCACCACCACACCGGTCCGGACCTTGCGCCGGCCCCTCATGTCGTCATCCTCCGCTCCCGCAGCAACGTCCGGAGGCGCGCCGCGTCACGGCGGAGCGTCCGGAGCTGCAACGGGTTTTCGATCGCTTCCGTGGCCCGCCGGAACTGCAGACGGAACCGCTCCTCGGCGAGCTGCGCGAGCCGCCGCTCGAGCTCCGCCGTATCCAGTTGCCGCAGATCGTGTCCTTTTTGCCGCGCCATGTCAGCGCTCCTCGCGTCGAACGAATCGGGTGCGCACGGGCAGCTTGTTGCCTGCCCGGTCGAGCGCGATTCGCGCGACCGCCTCATCGACGCCTTCCACCTCGAACATCACCCGCCCCGGCTTGACCACCGCCACCCACGCCTCGGGGTTGCCCTTGCCCTTGCCCATCCGGGTCTCGGCCGGCTTCTTCGTGATCGGCTTGTCGGGAAACAGCCGGATCCACACCTTGCCCCCGCGCTTCATTTCGCGGGTCAGGGCCACCCGGGCGGCCTCGATCTGCCGGTTCGTGATCCAGCCAGGCTCCAGGGTCATGAGGCCATAGTGGCCGAACGCCACGGTGTTCCCGCGCGTGGCGAGACCGTTCGTGTTCCCCTTGAACCGCTTCCGGAACTTGACGCGCTTCGGTGCGAGCATCGCTTACACGCCCGTCGAGTAGGTGCGGCCGGCCATGTCCTCCGTCCGCTCACCCTTGAAGATCCAGACCTTGACGCCGATCGTGCCAAACGTCGTCTTGGCTGTCGACGTCGCGTAGTCCACGTCGGCGCGCAGCGTGTGCAGCGGCACTCGGCCCTCATGGTAGCCTTCGGTCCGCGCGATCTCCGCACCGCCGAGCCGCCCCCCCACCTTGATCTTGATCCCCTGCGCACCCATCCGCATCGCCGACTGCACGGCGCGCTTCATGGCGCGCCGGAAGGAAACCCGCTGGGTCAGCTGATGGGCCACACTGTCGCCGACCAATTGCGCCTCGAGCTCGGGCCGCTTGATCTCCTCGACGTTGATCCCGACCTCCTTGCCGGTCAGGTGCGCCAGCTCGTCGCGCAGCTTATCCACCTCGGCCCCCCGCTTCCCGATCACCACCCCCGGTCGCCCAGTGTGAACCGTCACCGTCACCTTCCCCGGCCGCCGCTCGACATGCACGTCGGCAATGGCGGCGTGCGACAGCCGCGTCTTCAGGTACTTGCGGATCAGGTCGTCTTCCTTCAGCAGCTCCGGGAAGTTGCGCCGCGCGTAGTAGCGCGAGCGCCAGGGCTTCACGATGCCCAGTCGGAACCCGTACGGATGCGTCTTCTGTCCCACGTTACTTGCTCCCCTTCTTCCGGGTCTTCGTGCCGGCTTTCGCGGTACGCGCTGCGCGTGGCTTGCCCGTGCCCTTCGCGGCGCCCGTGCCGGCTCCACCGCGGCGACCGGTGCGCGCCTTCGCGGCCGGAGCGGCGGGCGCGGCCTTCACTTTGGGTCGGGGTTCTTCCGTCACGCGGATTTCCACATGGCTCGTCCGCTTCCGAATCGGGGTCGCCCGGCCCATCGCCGCCGACGTGAACCGCTTGAGCGTCGTGCCCGCATCCACCACGGCGTGCGTCACTCGCAGGCGATCCACGTCCAGGGCCTCGTTGTGCCGCTGCGCGTACTGCTCCGCGTTGGCCACCGCCGACTTGAGCACCTTGTGAATCTGTTGCGCCGCCCGCTTTTTCGAGAACCGCAGGATGGCGTACGCCTCCGGGACCGCCCGCCCGCGGATCAGGTCCACGACGAGCCGCATCTTCCGCGGCGACTGCCGGATCGTGCGCTGAATCGCTCGGGCTTCCATCGGCTATACCTTCGGGGCCTCGGCTTCCGCCGAGACCTTGGAGCTGTGGCCGCGGAACAGCCTCGTCGCGGCAAACTCCCCGAGCTTGTGACCCACCATGTTCTCGGTCACGTACACCGGGATGAACTTGTTCCCGTTGTGCACCGCCAGGGTGTGCCCCACGAACTCGGGCGTGATCGTGCTGCGCCGCGACCAGGTCTTGAAGACCTTCTTTTCGCTGCGCTCGTTCATCGCGCGGATCTTTCGGAGGAGCGACTCCTCCACAAACGGCCCCTTCTTGACGCTTCGTGCCATCTCGTCTCCCGCGACTTACTGGGTGGCTTTGCCGCGCTTGCGTCCGCGCACGATCAGCCGGTCGCTCGCCTTCTTGTGGTGACGCGTCTTCTTGCCTTCCGGCTTCCCCCACGGGGACACCGGGGGCCGGCCGCCCGACGTCTTCCCTTCGCCGCCGCCGAGCGGGTGATCCACCGGATTCATGGCCACACCGCGGACCCGCGGGCGTCGGCCCAGCCAGCGGGTCTTGCCCGCCTTGCCCAGGGACTGCAGCTCGTGCTCGGCGTTGCCGACCTCGCCGATCGTGGCCAGACACTCTCCGCGGACCATGCGCATCTCGGTCGACCGGAGCCGGAGGGTGACGTGATTGCCTTCCTTGGCCACCACCTGTGCCGACGAGCCCGCCGACCGGCACATCTGGCCACCGCGACCGATCTTGA
>JAOTVO010000191.1 GCA_029863355.1 Candidatus Krumholzibacteriia bacterium | reverse complement strand
CGCTCTCCGCCGAGGACAAGCGCCGCGCGCCGCGCATGTTCTCCACCATCGCGCACCGCTATGATTTGCTCAACCACGTGCTGAGCTTCAACGCCGACCGCGCCTGGCGCCGCGCGCTCGTGCGTACGGCGGAAGTAGCTCCCGGCGCGCGCGTGCTCGACGTAGCCACCGGCACCGGCGACGTCGCCATCGCCTTCGCGCGGGACAGCGAGGCGGGCGAGGTAACCGGCGTGGACCTCGCCGAGGGCATGCTCGCCGTGGGGCGCGAGAAGCTCGCGCGCGCGCGCCTCGACGGCCGCGTCACCCTCATGGAGGGCGACGCGCTCGCGCTCCCCTTCGAGGACGCGTCCTTCGACGTCGTCACCATCGCCTTTGGCCTGCGCAACCTGCCCGACTACGCCGCCGGCGTGGCCGAGATGGCGCGCGTGCTCCGTCCCGGCGGCCGCCTGCTCGTCCTCGAGTTCTTTCCGCCGCGCGGCGGCGCCTTCCTCGCCGCCTACCGCGTCTACCTCGGCCGCGTCCTGCCCGCCGTGGGCGGCGCCATCTCCGGTTCGCGCGCCGCCTACCGCTACCTCGCCGACTCCATCGAGGACTTCCTCTCCCACGACGAGCTGCGCGCGCACATGCGCGCGGCGGGCCTGGGGGAAGTCAGCGCACGCCGCCTGAGCGGCGGCGTGGCATGGATCTACCGGGGCGCGTTCGCGTGACTCGCTGGCACGGAACGTGCTGACGTCCGGCGCGTACAACCCTCAATCCCATGAACCCACCCGCCCGCAAGACCCGCGTTCTCTTCGTCTGCATCGGCAACATGTGCCGTTCGCCCATGGCCGAGGGCTTCGCGCGCGTGTGGGGCGACGGCTTCGTGGAAGCGTACAGCGCGGGGACGCATCCCACCGGTGTGGTGAGCGAGGCATCCATCGAGATGATGGCCGAGATCGCCATCGACATCTCGGCCCAGCGCTCGAAGGGGCTGGAGCAGGTGCCGCTCGAGTGGATGGACGTGATCGTGTCCATGGCGCCGCGGCCGGCGGCCAAGATGGCGCCGCCGGAGTTCCGTGGCCGCGCCCTCGACTGGCGCATCGACGACCCGCTGGGCGGCCCGTCGGGTACGTTCCGCCGCGTGCGCGACGAGATCGGATCGCGCGTGCGCGAGCTCCTCGACGAGATCCGTCTCACCGCGCCCTCCTCCCCCGACCGCCTCTAGGCCGTTCTACGCGGATGTGCTATCGTCGGGCCTCTACGAGGAGGATTACCGACGTGCACTCGCTCGACGCCATCTTCAAGCCCCGCTCCATCGCCATCATCGGTGCGACGACGCGCAAGGGGAGCATCGGGCGCGAGATCCTGCGCAACCTCTTCGACTACGAGTTCAACGGCAAGATCTTTCCCGTCAACCCGCGCTACGAGAACATTCATAGCGTGAAGGCGTACCCGACCGTCCTCAGCATCCCCGACGCGGTCGACCTGGCCGTGATCATCGTGCCCAAAGAGCACGTGATGCAGGCGGTGGAAGACTGCGGACGCAAGGGCGTGAAAGGGCTCGTGATCATTAGCGCCGGCTTCCGCGAGGTGGGCGGCGAGGGCATCAAGCGCGAGGAAGCGATCGTGGCGGCGATTCGCAAGCACGGGATGCGCCTCATCGGCCCCAACTGCATGGGCGTGATCGCGGCGATTCCGGACGTGCAGATGAACGCCACCTTCTCGCCCGCCGCGCCGTCCTTGGGCAACCTCGCCATGATGAGCCAGAGCGGTGCCCTGGGAGTGGCCATCCTCCTGGCCGCGCAGAAGCTCAACCTGGGCATGTCCTACTTCGCCAGCGTGGGCAACAAGGCGGACGTCTCCGCGCCCGACCTGCTCGAGTACTGGGAGAACGATCCCCACACCGACGTGATCGCGCTCTACCTCGAGTCGTTCGGCGAGCCCCAGCGCTTCTTCGAGCTCTCCAAGCGCATCTCCAAGAAGAAGCCCATCGTGGTGGTGAAGTCGGGCACCTCGGCAGCGGGCGCGCGCGCCGCCTCCTCGCACACCGGCGCGATGGCCAGCCTGGAGGTGGCCGTCGAGGCGCTGCTGCAGCAGGCCGGCGTGGTGCGCGTCTCGACCATCGAAGAGATGATCGACGTCGTGGCCGGCTTCGCCAGGGCGCCCGTGCCGCGCGGCAACCGCGTGTGCATCGTCACCAACGCCGGTGGCCCCGGCATCATGGCGGCCGACAACGTGGAGGCGCAGGGCCTCGTCACCGCCGAGCTCTCGCCCAAGACGCAAGAAGCGATGCGCCGGTACCTCCCGCCCGAGGCGAGCGTGCGCAACCCCGTGGACATGGTGGCCGGCGCCGGCCCCGACGAGTACGAGAAGATCCTCGACCTGGCCCTGGCCGACGACGGCGTGGACCTGGCCATCGCCATCTTCGTGCCGCCCCTCATGATCGAGCCCATCGAGGTGATGCGCCGCATCACCCGCGTCGGGCGCGCGTACGACAAGCCGGTGCTCTCCGTGCTCATGGCCGAGGAGCGCTACTACGAGATGATCCCGCGCGAGATCCCCGACGCCGTGCCCTTCTACAAGTTTCCCGAAGCGGCTGCCAACGTGGCCGCCCAGATGAACCGCCACCGCGAGTGGCGCGCCGTGCCCGCCGGCAAGGTGCGCACGTTCAAGGCCGACGCCAAGCGCGCGCGCGCCATCATCGACGCCAAGATAGAGGTCGGCGGCGGTTACCTGGCGCCGTCGGACGCCTACGACGTGCTCGACGCCTTCGGCTTCCCCGTTTGCAAGCACCGCACCGTCGCAACCGACGGCGACATCGCCGCCGCGGCCAAAGCGACCGGCTACCCCGTCGTGCTCAAGGTCGTGGGGGAGGGCATCGTGCACAAGTCCGACATCGGCGGCGTGGTGGTCGGTATCGACTCTCGCGACGAGCTCCTCGCCGCGCGCAAGGAAATGGAAAAGAAGCTCCGCGCCGCTGGCGCGTGGGACGCCGTCACCGGATTCCTCGTGCAGGAGATGGCGAGCGCCGGTAAGGAAGTGATCCTCGGCGTGGTGCGCGACCCCCGCCTCGGACCGCTGCTCATGTTCGGCATGGGCGGCAAGTACGTCGAGATCCTGCGCGACGTCGTGTTCCGCGTCATGCCCGTCACCGACATCGACGCCGCCGAGATGGTGCACCGCATCAAGTCCTACCCCCTCCTCGAAGGCGTGCGCGGCGACGTGCCCGTGGACATCGACTTCATCGTCGAGTGCATCCAGCGCCTCGCCCACCTCGTCACGACGATCGACGGCATCGAAGAGCTCGACATGAACCCCGTGATGGTGCACCCCGAGCGCGCACACTGCCGCGTCCTGGACGCGCGCATCCGCGTGCGTGCGGCGAAGGCCTCTATCTAAACCGACGGCTTCGGCGGCGTGACCGGTGCGCGGCGGGCGACGCGGCGGGCGATCTGCGCGAGGGAGCGCGGGGGCTGCGCCTTGTCGGCGTCGAGGAGGAGGCGGACCTTGCGCGCGAGGGATTGGGGGGAGAAGGGTTTGGAGAGGAAGCTGGCGTTGGGGCCGAGCTCGGCGATACGCACGGCGGACTTTCCGATGTAGCCGGAGATGTAGAGCACCTTGAGGCCAGCGTGGCTCTCGCCCAGGCGCAGCGCGAGCTCCCTTCCATTCATGTGGGGCATCACGAGGTCGGTGACGAGGAGGTCGATGCGGCCGGGGTGGCCGTCGGCCACGCGCAGGGCCTCCTGGCCGTCGCCGGCGTAGAGCACGCGGTAACCCCTCGCTTCGAGCACTTCCCGCAAGAGCTTGCGCACGGCGGGCTCGTCTTCGGCGACGAGCACGGTCTCGGTCCCATCGGCGGGGCCGAGCACGACCTGGCGCTCGCCGGGCACGGCGGCGTGCGCCGGTGCATCCACCATCTCGAAAACCATATGGAAGGCGGCGCCGCTCCCGGGCTCGCTGATCACGCGGATGTGGCCGCCGCACTGGCGCAGCGCGCCGCGCACGGTGGCGAGTCCGAGCCCCACGCCGCGGCCGGGTTCCTTGGTCGTGAAGAAGGGCTCGAAGGCGCGCGACTGCGTGTCGCTGTCCATGCCCACGCCGGTGTCTCGCACGGTGAGCGCGGCGTGCGCCCCGGGCCCGACGCCGGTAACGGCGGCGGCGCCGTCGACGTCGGCGCGATGGCTCTCGATCGTGAGCGTGCCGCCGTCGGGCATGGCGTCGCGCGCGTTGAGGGCGAGGTTGAGGAGCGCGTTCTCGATCACGCCCGGGTCGGACTGGATGCGCCCCAGTGAATCGTCGAGTGTCACGACCAGCTCGACGCTCTCTCCGATGGTGCGCCGCAGCATGGCCTCCATGTCGCGCACGACGGCGTTGAGGTCGACGAGCCGGAGCTCGATGTCGCGTTTGCGGCCGAACTCGAGCAGCCGGCGCGTGAGGTCGCCCGCGCGCTCGGCGGCGCGCCCGATCTCGCGCGCGTAGCGCTGGAGCGGCGTGCCGGGCTCGGTGCGCTGCAGGAGCAGCTCGTTGTAGCCGGCGATGGAGGTGAGGATGTTGTTGAAGTCGTGGGCCACACCGCCGGTCAGCCGCCCGATCGCCTCCAGCTTCTGCGCCTGCCGCAGCTCCCCCTCGAGGTTCTTGCGCGCGGAGTCGTCGAAGAGGAAGCCCTGGATCTCGAGCAAGCGGCCGTCGTCGTCGAAGGTGCCCACCACGTTGGCGACCACGTGGACGGGCGCGCCGTCGTGGCGCCGCATCTCGGCCTCGAGGTGCTCGAGCTTGCCGCGGCGCGAGAGCGCCTTCGTGACCCGCCGCGCCGCGTCCGGGGAGGGGAAGAGGTCGCGCAGGTTGGCTGCGAGGGCTTCGTCCACGGACGCGAAACCGAGGGTCCGGGCGAAGGCGGGGTTGCACGCCACCAGCGTGCCGTCGGGACGGGCGATGAAATCGCCGGAGAGATCCTCGTCGAAGAAGCGGCGGTAGCGACGCTCGCTCTCGCGCAGCGCATCCTCGGCGCGCTTGCGCGCCGTGACGTCGGTGGCGATCACCAGGAGCCGCGTCACCACGCCGTCCTCCACGACGGGGATCACACGGTGATTCCACCAGGTCTGGCCGCCCTCGGCGTCGGCGCGCGCGCTGAAGTCCTGGGGCTCGCGCCGCGCCACGGCGCGCATCAGCGCCGCCTCGAACACGCGGCGGTCGGCGGGCGGGATGAAGTCGAGGACGGGCGCGCCGATCACCTGCTCGCGGCGGAACCCGGGCACGTCGCGCGTGGTGAAGAGCACGTGCCCCTCGGGGTCGAGCTCGGTGATGGCGTCGGGCAGATGCTCGACGAGGTAACGGTAGCGCGCCTCGGAACGCAGCAGCTGCTCCTTGGCCTGCTTCTTCTCGGTGACGCGCTCGCTGAACACGATGATGCCGCCGATCGCGCCGTCCCCGCGCCGCCAGGGGCGGACCTCCCAGC
>JAOTVO010000190.1 GCA_029863355.1 Candidatus Krumholzibacteriia bacterium | reverse complement strand
AACCAGAGCTTCACGCCGGAGGAGATCGCGGTTCTCGAGGCCGCCGGCGACGACCCCGCCGCCGCCGTCACCGGTGGCGTCACGGCGGTCCCGCCCGGGGAGGGCGAATACGTGCTCGTGCCCGCCGACACGGTGGCGGGCACGCCGGCCTTCTTCGCCTTCGACGACACCACGGGAAGCTACCTCGTGACCTTCATCGAAGTGACCGTGGGCGAGGGAGACTACGTGCTGGGCGGCATCTCGTCGAGCGGCCGCCGTTACTACCGTTACGCCATTGCGGGGCAGGGCAACTACGTCGTCGGCAAGCAACTGCCGCTGCCCGAGTCGGTGCGGCTGGTGGCGGCGCGCGTGGCGCGAGCGAGCGAGCGGGGCCTCGCCGTCGACGCGGAGTGGAACACGAGCGTGTACGACCGCAATCTGTTCTCGACGGTGGGAGACGGAGACAACGTGGGCCACGCGGGGCGGGCGCGCGTGGGCTACGAGGGCATCCCCGTCGGGCTCGGACGCCTGGGCCTGGCCGTCAGCGCCAGCGCGCTGGACGAGCGATTCAAGAGCTTCGACCGCGCGCGTCCGCGGTTTTTCTACCGCGACTGGAACCTGGAGAACGTGGCGCTGGCTGGCCGCGAGGTGATCGCGGAGGCGGAGGCCAGGGTGTCGCGCGGGGAGCGCGCCGCGCTGCGCTACACGCTGAGCCGTCTCTCGCGGGAGGATCCCGCCGGCGATTTCGACGGGGCCAAGCACGAGGGCCATCTCCTCCTGGGCCGCGTCGGCGATCGCGGCGTGGCCGTGCGGGCCTTCGACACCACCACCGAGCGAGCGCAGGAGACGCGTACGCGGCGGCACCTGCGGGCCCAGGCGTCGCTGGGTGCGTGGAAGCTCGTGCCCACGCTCCTCTACGGCACGGAGCGCTACCACGCGGACCCCGCCCCCGCCGCGCCCGACAGCGGTATCGCCTACGAGCTCGTGGGCGCCCGCCTGGCCAACCGCAACCAGGAGCGCGTCGTGCTGTCCCTCGACGTGGAGCGCCGCGACACGGAGGAGACGAACTCGCGCACCGACGGGTGGCGCGATACGCGACGCGACGAAACGGTCACCGCTGCGGCGGCAGCGCGCGGCCTGCGCGGGGTCCAGGGCGAGATCCAGCTGACGCGTCGCGTCGAGACCGATCGTCTCACGGGTGCTCGCGCCGACACGGATCTCGGTCGGCTCAAGTCGACCATCCGCGGGGAGCGCGCGGGAATCGTGTCCGACGTCGACTACGAGGTCAGTCGCACCGCGGCGCGCACGCTGGAGCGGTCCGTGGTATTCGTCGGCGAGGGCAACGGAGACTACAACGCGCAGGGCGACCTGGTGGGCAAGGGCAAGGGCGCCTACACCGTGGTGTACTCGCCCACCACGACCAGCATTCCCATCCGCCGTGTCGGGCTCAACTTTCGCTTCGTGTGGCGGGCGCCCGAGCGCGCGCGCGGCGGCGGGGTGTGGGCATGGATCGCGGAGAACGTCGCTCTGGATCAGACCATCGGCGTGCAGGAGGAGACGAGTCACGAGCCGGCGTGGGAGCTCTACCTGCTGGTGCCGTCCGCGCTGCAGCGCGACGACGCCACCCTCTTCGGTTCGACCAAGATCCGCCAGGATTGGTCGCTGTTGCGCTCGCGCCGGAACCTGGGGCTGGTGTTCCGCTACCGCCGCGAGGACACCGAAGACAACCGCTTCCAGGGCGTGCGGGAGAATCGTTTCTTCGGCGAGCACGCGCTGCGCCTCTCCCGTTCGCTCTCGCAGCGGCTCACGGGCACGGGCGAGGTTTCCCGTGCGGCCGAGCGGCGCGACGGCGAGGGCCTCCCCGAGGCGACCGGCGCGGCCTACGACGTGGCGGCGCTGACCCTGCTGGCCGGCGTGGGCGTGCGCGTGGGCGACGGGAGCACGATCGACGTCGACCTCAAGGCGACGAGCCAGGAGGACGCGACGTCGGGCGCCGCGCAGACGCTCCTGGCGTTCCAGCCTCGGGTGGTCTGGCGCGTGGGCGAGCGGATCAACGTGTTCGCCTCGTACGATCTCACGCAGACCTGGGACCGGGTGACGGCGCCGGTGCGTCCCGTGCGCTTCTCCGACGAGGGAGCGGCGCACCGCTGGACCGTCACGCCGAACATGCGGCTGGCGCGCGTGATCTCGATCGTGGCCGCGTACACGGGGCGAAGCGAGACGACTTTCGGAGGCGCGCGCGTCACGCGCCACGAGCTTCGGCTCGAGACGCGCGCGATCTTCTAGGAGCCATGACGATGCGACGGGGCACGCGATGGACATGGGCACGGGCGGCGGTGCTGGCGCTGCTCGCCGCGGCGCATGCCGCGCAGGTTAGCGCGGGGGAGGGCTTCCGCGTGACCGGCAACCGCGTCCTGCGCGAGGGCCGCGTGCGCGAGATCCTCGCCGCGGCGGGCTGGAAGCCCGGGGCGAGCGCGGCGCGGCTCGCTGCACTGCAAGAGGCCTACTTCCGCGAGGGACACCTCGGCGCGCGCATCTACGCCGGGCCCAGTCCCTTCGATTCCGCCACCTCCGTCGTGGAGATCGAAGAGGGAGAGCCGGCCCGCGTCGGGCGCGCGCGCGTGTCGGGCGCGCGCGTCTACGGTGCGGAAGAGGTCACCACGGCGCTCGGACTGGAAGCGGACGCCACCTTCCGCCCGCGGGAGTTCGACGCGCGCGTGGCGAGGCTCTTGCGTCGCTACGACGTGGACGGCTTCCCGTTCGCCCAGGTGTGGATCGACAGCGTGGGACACGAGCCGGATCGCAACCGCGTGCACGTGCTGGTCAGCGTTGTCGAGGGCGCGCGCCGGGACGTCCAGGCCGTGCGCGTCGAGGGGCTGGCCAAGACGCGGCCGGACCTGGCCGTGCGCATCTCCGGGCTTCGCGCGGGGGGCGCGTACAGCGCGCGCGGCCTCGACGCGGCGTACATGCGTCTGCAGTCGAGCCGTCTCTTCGAGCGCGTGGCCTACCCCACGGTGAGGATGTCGGCCGACGGACAGGGGGTCGACGTGATCCTCGTCGTCGAGGAGGCGCGCCGATCGAACACGTTTGCGGCCGCCGTGGGATACGCGGCGGCGGAGGAGGGGCGCGATCGCGAGCTGAGCGGCCTGGCCCACCTCCGCGTGGAGAATGTCGGCGGGACGCTCAAGGACTTCGAGGTGCTGTGGAACAACGACGGCAAACAGCGCAGCGAAACGCGGCTGAGCTACCGCGACCGCTTCTTCCTGGGCCACCGCCTGGGCGTGTCGGCGCGGCTCGAACAGATCGGGCAGGACACGCTCTACACGTGGCAATCGCTCGGTCTCGGCGTGGAGCGCACGCTGGGCCGGGCCGGCAGCGGTCTGGTCGGCGTGGAGCTTTCCGCCCACGGCGACCGCAATGTCTTCGGCACCGGCGAGTTGGCCCGGTCGTGGCGCGGCCGGGCCGCGCTGTCCCTGTCGCTCCTGCGGGGCAGCCGGAACCGCACGGGCTTCGCCGAGCTGGTCGCGCGCGCCACCTACGCGCGCAAGACGAACTACCGCCGCGAGGGCGGCGGCGCCGAGTCGGTGACACAGCTCATCGGCGAGATCGAGGGTGAGGCCACGGCCTCGCTGGCCACCAACCTACACCTGCGCTTCGCCCCGGTGTTCCGCACACTGGAGAGCGGGGAGGCGGCGGTCCCGCTCTCGGAGCAGTTTTACATCGGCGGCGCGCGCACGCTGCGCGGCTACCGCGAGAACCAGTTCCACGGGCGGCGCGTCGCCACCCTCGCCAGCGAGCTGCTCATCGGCCCGGGCCGGTGGGAAAACGGCTACCTGTTCGTCGACGTGGGCTACGTGCGGCAGGGGGAGGGCGAGGCCGGCGCGCCGGCGGGCGACTTGTGGCGCGCCGGCTATGGATTCGGGTTGCGCACGGGCTCAGCGGTGGGCAACATCGACTTGAGCTTCGCGGTGGGCGAGAAGCCCTCGCTGCAGCAGACGAAGGTCCACGTGCTGCTCGAGCAGCGGTTTTAGACGAAATGCGGGGTGGTGGCTGGATGGTCTTCGCTCGAACAACGTTCTGGACGTGAGGTGGTGCCGGAGGGTCTCCGCTCAAGCACTCGCGCGCGCGATGGAGAACGCCAGAGCGCGCGCTCGTGATATCGCGTCGACCCTTCGGCACCACCTCGACCTGGAAGCACTGGAGTGGAATTGCTTGAGCGGAGACCTTCCGGCGCCAACTCGTCTAATCTAAAGAGAAGGAAGAGGTGATGAGTCCAGAGGATCACGTTCGACGCGCGTTCGCCGAGGAGCTGCCGCGCGTGCTGGGCGCGCGCTTCGAGCCGCGGCGCGGTCAGGTGGACATGGCCTGTGACGTGGCCGCCGCGCTCGACGCGGACGGGGTGGCGGTGATCGAGGCCGGCACCGGGCTCGGCAAGAGCCTCGCCTACCTGGTGCCGCTGGTGCTGCACGCCGAGCGCCACGGCGTGCGCGCCGTGGTGTCCACGCACACGCGCAACCTCCAGCGCCAGCTGGCCGAGTCTGACGTGCCCGCCGCGTGCGCGGTGGCGCGGGTATCCCTGGACGCGGCCGTCCTCATGGGCCGGTCCAGCTATGGCTGCCGTCGCGCGGTGGCGCGCGCGCTCGCGCACGGCGAGGGCGACGCCCGCGCGGGCTTCCTGCGCGCGCTGCTCGCGCACCCCAGCGGCGACCTGGAGGTCGTGACGGACGCCTCCCTGCACCTCGACGCCCGCGCGCGCGCCGCGCTGGCCGCCCCGGCGCGCGAGGCCGCGTGCGCGGGCTGCGCGGAGCGCCCGGCCTGCTTCCTCTTTGCCGCCCGCCGGCGGGCGCTCGAGGCGCGCGTGGTGATCGTCAACCACGCGCTGCTCCTCGCCAACGTCGCGGCCCTCGGCACGCTGCTCGGACCGTACGACGCGTGCGTGCTCGACGAGGCCCACCACCTGGAGGACGCGGCCACCTCCTTCCACACCCTGTCCTTTTCGCCCGCCGCGATCCGCGGCGCCGACGACGGGATCTGTGCGGCCGAGCACGAGGAGCACGCGGCCTACGCGCGCGCCAAGGCGGCGGAGACGTCGGCGGCGGCCGTGGCCGAGATCGACGCGGCCTGGGAAGCGCTCCTCGGCGGCGTGCGCGCCGCGGAGGCGCACGCGCGGGACGCGTTCGTCGCGCTGTCGGCCAACGCGCGCAGGCTGGTGGGCGCTTCCGGACGCCGCGACGGCGCCGAGCGCGCGCTCGTCTATGCCGAGGGCGCGCCGCTTTTATACGGCGCGCAGGAGGCGGCGGCGGTCGCAGTGGCGGCGATGGGACGCGTCGCCCAGGCGGCGGGGCGCATCGAGGCGGTGGCGCGTGACTGCGAGGCGCTGGAGGCGGCGGGCACGCCCGGGATCTTCCGCGCCGTGCGGGAGGCCGCCGTGGAGACGGCCGACACGCTGGCGTTTCTCACGGCGGGCCGCGGCGAGGACCACGTCTTCTACGCGCGCCTCGACGAG
>JAOTVO010000189.1 GCA_029863355.1 Candidatus Krumholzibacteriia bacterium | reverse complement strand
ACATCGCCGCGCGGATCGACTTGGCGTATATAAGATAGAGCGCGTCGACTTCGCCCGACACGTAGAGCTCGACGAGCTTCCCCGTGATCTCCTTGATCTCGGGCAGCAAGAGGCGGTCGCTGAGGCCGGCACGGTGGTAGAGGATCGGCAAGCCGCGGCGGCGGAAGAACTGGTATCCCTTCTTGCCCAGGAGCACGAGCTGGCAGTCCTTGCCCTCGTGCTCCGCCAGGAACCTCTGTGCCGCGCGCACGAGGTTGCTGTTGAAGGCGCCGCACAGGCCGCGATCGGACGTGAGCAGAACCACGCCGGGCCGGCGCTCCTCGCGCTGCTCGAAGAGCCGCGCCCGCGTGGTGCGGATCGGCGGCACGCCCGGAGCGAAGACCATCTCCATGGCCGCGTCGGCACCGCCGTCGTCGCTGGAGACGGCGGCCAGCGCGCCCAGGATCGCATCCATCTCGTCGGCGTAAGGGCGCACGGTGTGCGCGCGCTCCTGCGCGCGCGTCAGCTTGGCCGCCGCAACCAGCTGCATGGCACGCGTGATGTTGCGGATGCTGCTGACAGTGCGGATCCGCACCTTTATGTCCTTCAACGTGGCCATCTTGGAGGGCTACTTGCCCAGCGACTCCTTGAAACGCGCGGCGAACTTACCGGCGGCGTCGCGCGTCTTGCCCTCGAGCGCCTCGTCGAACTGCTTCTTGTCCCGCAGCTGGTGCAGCACGTCCGGGTACTCTTTCTCGACGTAGGCGATGAACTCTTTCTCGAAGCGCTGCAGGCTATCGGTCGGCAGGTCGTCGAGCAGTCCATCGTTGGCGCAGAATATGACGAGCACCTGCCTCTCGACGGGCATGGGTACCTGCTCGGTCTGCTTGAGGATCTCCACCATCTTCTCGCCGCGGGTCAGCTGCGCCTGCGTGGCCTTGTCCAGATCGGAGCCGAAGCGCGCGAAGTCGGCCAGCTCGCGGTACTGTGCCAGCGACAGGCGCAGGCGGCCGGCGACCTGCTTCATCATTTTCGTCTGCGCATTGGATCCCACGCGCGACACGGAAATGCCCACGTTGATGGCGGGGCGCACCCCGGAGTAGAAGAGGTCCGTCTCCAGGAAGATCTGTCCGTCGGTGATCGAGATCACGTTGGTGGGAATGTACGCCGTCACGTCGCCGAGCTGCGTCTCGATGATGGGCAGCGCGGTCAGCGAGCCGCCGCCGAGGCTATCGGCGAGCTTGGCGGCGCGCTCGAGCAGGCGCGCGTGCAGGTAGAACACGTCGCCGGGGTAGGCCTCGCGGCCCGGCGGGCGGCGCAGAAGGAGCGACATCTGCCGGTACGCCTGCGCGTGCTTGGACAGGTCGTCGTAGAAGCAAACGGCGTGCTTCCCGTTGTCGCGGAAGTACTCACCGATCGCCGCGCCGGCGTAGGGAGCGATGAACTGCAGCGGGGCGGGTTCGGAGGCGGCGGCGCTGACCACGGTGGTGTACTCCATCGCCCCGTGTTTGGTGAGGGTCTTCACCACCTGGGCGACGGTCGACTCCTTCTGTCCGACGGCCACGTAAACACAGTGAACGTCGGTGTCCTTCTGGTTGATGATCGTGTCGACGCAGATCGAGGTCTTGCCGGTCTGGCGATCGCCGATGATGAGTTCGCGCTGTCCGCGCCCGATGGGGATCATCGAGTCGATGGCTTTGAGCCCCGTGTGCAAGGGTTCCTTCACCGGCTGGCGCTGGACCACGTTGGGTACCACCGCTTCGATGGGCAGGTAGTGGTCGGTGACGATCGGTCCCTTGCCGTCGATCGGCTGTCCGACCGAGTTGACGACGCGGCCCAGGAGCGCGGGACCGACGGGCACTTGCGCCACTCGGCCCGTGCACTTGACGGTGTCGCCCTCCTTGATGCCCGTGTCGGGGCCGAAGAGCACCGCGCCGACGTTGTCCACTTCGAGGTTGAGCACCATTCCGATGACGCCGCCGGGGAACTCGAGCAGCTCCGCGGACATGGCATCCTCGAGCCCCCAGACGCGCGCGATGCCGTCGCCCACCTGGAGCACGGAACCGACCGACTCCATCTCGATCTTCGCGTCGTGCTTCTCGAGCTGGGCCTGGATGATGGAACTGACTTCTTCCGGTTGAAAGGCCATCGTGTGTCTCCTGCTTTCTTGGCGGGGCTCAGTGCACCCTGAGTTCTCGGAGTTGTCTCGTCATCGCTTCCAGTCGATGTCTCACGCTGCCGTCGATGATCCGGTTGCGCGCGAACAGAATCATGCCGCCGACGATCTCCGGATCGATCACCTTGCGCAGACGGGCCCGCTTCCCCGTCTGCCTCTCGATCACCTCGCGCGTCCTCGTCTCCAGGTCCCGCGACAGGGGCACGGCCGTGACCACCTTGACGTCGAGGATACCCTCCCGTTCCTCGAATAGCGCCGTGTACCCTTCGGCGATGGCCTGGATGCCGGACAGGCGCTTCTTGTCGATGAGCAACAGCAGGAACTTGACGAACAAGCCGGAGGCGCGGTCGCCGACTGACTGGAGGATCAGCTCTTTCTTCGCTGCCGTGGGCACGCTCGGCGATTCGAGAAAACGGCGGAAGCGCGCGTTATCGGCGTAGAGCCGGGCAAAGCTCGTGATATCGCCGCTGACCTGGTCGGTCACCTCGCCGTTGAGCGCGGCGTTGAACAGGGCTACGGCGTAGCGCCGGCCGATGCCGCTCAGGATCATGTCAGCGGTTCCCCTCGCTCAGGTTCACTTCGCCGAGGAACTGCTCGATGAGTCGGCGGTGTCTGGCGTCGTCCAGCTCGCCCTTGATCACCTGCTCGGCTACGGTCATCACGGCTGCCGTCATGCGGTCGCGCAGGGTCGCGTTGGCCTTGTCCATCTCCAGCTCGACGTCCTGGTTGGCCTTGATGCGCAGCGCGACGGCCTCCTTGCGCGCCCCTTCCTTAATCTGCGCGGCGATCTCGTTGGCTTCGTGCACCGCTTCCTGGATGCGCACACGCCGGGTGTGCTCGATGCCGTCGAGCTCCTCGGCCAGCTTGGTGCGCAGGGACTCGGCGTCCGCGCGGGTGTTTTCGATCTCCTCGAACTCGGCCGCAATGGTCTCGCGGCGCTTCTCGACGAAGGCGAGGAGCTTGTCCCACGCGAACCGCTTTAGCAGCCAGAGGACGATGAGAAAACCGACGACTTGCGTGAGCAGGAGTCTCGGCTCGAGGCCCAATGCGTTCAATGCTTCCATTCGCACTCCTCAACGCCGCGCCGGGGAACCGGCGGGACGCGCGATCGGTGGCGCTGCGGTCCCGTTGTTAAGGGCCGCCGCGGCCAGCTAGTGGATCTTGCCCATCAGGAGGAAGACCGTGACGAACGCGTAGATCGTCAGAGCCTCGATGAGACCGGCGCCGATGATCATGGCCGTCTGGATCTTGCCCGAGGCCTCCGGCTGGCGACCGATCGCTTCCATGGCCGAGCCAATGGCGCGGCTGAAGCCGATGCCGGAACCGATGGCGGCCAGGCCGAGGCCGATGGGGAGTGCGAAGCCGAGAGCGGTGGATGCGTCCATTGCGAAGTTCCTCCTTGCGTTGTGAGCGGGTCTAGTGATGCCCCTCTTCCGCGTGGTCGTGGGGCAGCATGAGCAGGATGTAAATCGTGCTCAGCAGCGTGAAGACGAGCGCCTGTATGAAGCTCGTCAGTAAAGCCAACAGTATGAACGGCGCCTGAAACGGAATCCCTATGGGGGAGTTCATGAACGAGAGCGCGGTGATGCCGAGGCTGCAGAAAGCGAACAGCAGCACGTCCTCTCCCGTGACGTTGCCGAAGAGTCGCAGCGAGAGGCTCACCGGCTTGGCCAGCTCGCCCAGGATGTGGATGGGCATCATGATCGGCACGAAAGCCCACTCCACGGCGGTGCGCGGAGAGCCCGCCAGGTGCTTGACGTACCCGAGGGGTCCGTTCTTGCGCACTCCCGTGTACTGGACGTAGCAGAACACGCACAGGGCCAGCGCCACGGTCGTGTTGGGGCTCGCCGTCGGCGATTTGCCCGCCGGTACGACCCCGGCGAGGTTCATGGCCAGGATGTAGATGAAGAGCGTGCCGAGGAAGGGCACGAACTCCCGGCCCTGCGGGCCCAGTATGCCCATGATGAAGTTCGTGAGCCCTTCGAAGACCATCTCCACCAGGTTCTGGAGTCGCCCCGGGATCAGCGTCGGGTTCCGCGTGGCGCGGTGGACGAAGAAGATGATGATCCCCGCGATCGCGTACGCGAAGATCATCCCCTCCCACTGGTGCAAGAAGTGGCTTACCGCGCCATCGCCCAGAAAACGAGAGATGATGCCGACGAGGTTGGGGAGCTCGTGGATTTCTTCGTGGCCTCCCGCGCCCTCCTCCCCCGCGGCGATGCGCGCCAGCGGGAGGGCGGCGCCGGAGAGTCTTTCGATGACGTTCATTTCCCCCGCTCTCGTTCAGCGCGAGTGCGTTTGCGCTTTCGTGCCGTCGAGGTTGAGAACGGCGCGTCCCCCCGCCTTCATCACGGCGACGAAGAACGGCCAGGCGAAACCGGCGACGAGCCACTCCGCGCTCAGGTGGCGGCTGCGCAGCAGCACGAAGCCCGCCGCATAGAGCAACGGGAACTTGACCACCAGCGCCAGCACCAGGCGCGTCCACGGGTGCGCCTCGAGCGTCAGCACGCCGCGCACGATCGACGCGATCATGCGCAGGTTGACGAGCGACCACGCCATTCCCAGCACCCACGCCGCACCGGCGCCGGCGCCGAAGTAGAACGCCAGCGGCGCCGCCATGAGCAGTCCCATCCACAAGGAGGTGCGGTGCACGCGCCTCAGGAGGTCCGCGTCCGTCGCCGCCCACCGGGTGCGGGCGTCAAGGTTCGTCTCGTCCGGTACGGTCACGCTCATCCTGCTTCTCACCCTCGTTGGCCTTGCGCAGGACGCTGGCCACCTCGCGCGCGCCGGCGACGAAGCCGAGCACGATGAAGACGATGGTGAGTATGGGAGTGGTATTGAACCGGTTGTCGAGGAAGCGACCGATCAGAAGACCGATGATCGGCGGCGCCGCCAGGAGGAAGGGAACCGTTGCCAGCAACCCCGCCTGTCGCGCCCAAGAATATCGGTCATCCTTCCCTTTTTTCAAGAAAGCGACGAGCCGACGGGCCCAATCCTCAAGCGCGAAACCATACCAAAACGGGCTCGCGCGAACAACAGGAATCCAGCCTATGTGAAATCAGTAACAGAATCAAGCGGGGAAAGCCAGAGGTTTTGCCGGGATTCGCTTGGACCCCTTGACAGCCGGATTCGCGCAATATATTATTGGTACTGACAATGAAAGATGAGCCCCTCCAGATGACCGAATCCGCCCGCTCCAGCGCGCTCGAGCGCGACGCGCGAGACCTCCATGAGGCCCTCAGCGAGCTGGTGCGGGTCTATCAGTTTCGCGACCGCACACGCATCTGCTGCCGCGACATCTCGGTGACGCAGTGCTACGCGCTGGACGCCCTGGTGTCCGCGGGCCAGAGCACCTTGGGCCGGTTGGCGGAGGTGCTCTACCTGGACGCCAGCACGGCCAGCCGG
>JAOTVO010000188.1 GCA_029863355.1 Candidatus Krumholzibacteriia bacterium | reverse complement strand
CCGTCGCTCTCAAGTTCCTCCCCGACTCCGCCGTGGCCAGCGACGAAGACCGCGCGCGCTTCGTGCGCGAGGCGCAGGACGCCGCGGCTCTGGATCACCCCAACATCTGCACCATCTACGAGATCGGCGAAGCCGACGGCCAACTGTTCATCGCCATGGCCTTCGTCGACGACGAGAGCGTCAAGGAGCGCATCGATCGCGACGGCGCCCTCCCTCCCGCCGAAGCCATCCGCATCGCCATACAGGTGGCGGACGCGCTCGCCGCCGCGCACGAGCACGGCATCGTCCACCGCGACATCAAGAGCGCGAACGTCATGCTCACCGCGAAAGGACGCGCGCTGGTGATGGACTTCGGGCTGGCCGAGCGCATGGACCGTGTGCAAGTCACGCCCGACAGCTCGACGCTGGGCACGGTCGCCTACGGCGCGCCCGAGCAGGCGCGTGGCGAATCGGTTGATCACCGCAGCGACATCTGGTCGCTCGGCGTGACGCTCTACGAGATGCTCACCGGCTCCCTTCCCTTCCGCGGCGACTACGAATCGGCCGTCGTCTACTCGGTGCTCAACCAGGCGCCGAGCCCGCCGTCGTCGGTGGGCAAGGGGCTCTCCCCCGAGCTGGATGCCATCGTCGTCAAGATGCTGGCCAAGGATCCGGCGCAGCGCTACGCGCGCGCCGACGAGGTGGCGCGCGAACTGCGCCGCATGCTCGCCATGCTCGACCCGGACACCGCCGATGCCGGGCCGGCGACGTGGCTGGGCCGACTCACCTCGCGCGCCGTGCTGATGACGGCGGGCCTCTACGTGGTGCTCGCGCTCGCCGCGTGGAAGGCGGTGTCGGTGTTGGTGGGGCGCTTGATGCTCTCCCCCTATCTTGCCGACACGGTGCTGGTGGGGCTCTTGTCGCTCACGCCGGCCATCGTGCTCGTCGCCGCCTATCTCGCGCATCGGGCGTCGGCGTCGCGGCGGCCGCTCGCCATCGGCGTGCCCGTCAACGTCGTGGCTACGGGCGCGATGCTGGCGCTGCTCTTCTCGGGCAAGGACCTGGGCGCGGCGGCGCACAAGGTGTCGCTCACCACGGAAGAGGGCGAGACGATCGAGCGCATCGTCCCCAAGGAGACTTACCGGCGACGCTTCGCGCTCTTCGTGTTCGACAACCACACGGGCGACGCCGCCAACGAATGGCTGCAGTACGCCGTGCCCCTGCTGCTCGAGTACGACGCCTACCAGGACGCCTTCATACAGACGCGGTCCGCCTTCGAGAACTCGAGCTTGCGGCGGCTGCGCGACGCTGGCTTCGAGAACTGGTCGGACGCACCCCTAGCGCTCAAGAGAAAGATCGCCGGCGAGTTCCACATGGACCACTTCGTCGTCGGGGGCATCGAGCGGGTACCTTCGCCGGAGGCGCCGGACTACGTCGTCTCCGTGCGGCTCTACCGGACGGAGACCGCCAAAGCGTTAGTCGCCGGCCAGTTCAGGGACGCGGATATCACGCGAGTCGTCGACGAGATCACGGTTGCCGTCAAGGAGGCGCTCGGGCTTCCCGGCTGGCACCTCGAGCAGTCGACCGACGTACCCGTGGCGGAGCTGGTCACCGCCAACGTGGTCGCGTTGCAGAACATCGCGACCGCGCAGGCGGCGATAACCTTCGAGCAGGATTGGGAAGAAGGTGTGACGCGCCTCGAAGCGGCCGTGGCCATAGACTCGACCATGGCGTTCACGTTCTTCGACCTCTTCATGCTCTACAACCAGTCCAGCCGTCCCCAGGACGCGCAGCACGCGTTGGAGGCGTGCCTGCGCCATTCGTACCGTCTGCCCGAGCGCTTTCAGTTCATCGTGAAGGCGAACTTCTACTTCAGCGGACAGCAACCCGAGAAGGCGCTCGCCGTCGTCAAAATGATGGTCGAGCTCTACCCCGACGACCCACAGGGTTACTCCGCGCTCGGGCAGATATCGCGTTTCCGAAACGACCTCGACGGCGCCATCGCCGCCTACGAGCGCATCCTCGAGATCGACCCGTACCGCTACGAGCGCATCCTGCAGATAGGCGATCTCTACAAGGAGAAGAACGACTACGCCCGGGCGGTCACCTACTACGAGCGCTACGCCGCCATCGATCCCTCCGACGTGCAGTCCTACCGCTCGCTCGCCGACGTGTACGCGCGCCTGGGCCAGCTCGACCACGCCAAGGAGACCCTCGAGAAGGCGCTCCTCGTCGACCCCAGCCACACGAGCGTGATGATCGACCTCGCCGGCGTGGAAACGAAGCTCGGTAGCTTCGAGGCCGCCGTTTCCCTGTGCGAGGAGGCGCTGGCCAAGGCGCGCGCCCCCGAGGACCGGATCGCCGCGCTGGACGCGCTCCAGGATTACTACGAGCTGCGCGGGCGCATCGCGCGCGCCATCGAGCTGCAGGAGCAGCGCTGGGTCGAGGCGGCGAAGATCTTCACCCCCGTGATGGCGGAGGTGCAGAAGCTCCAGCGCGTGCGCCGCTACGTCATGGTGGGGCGCGACGAGGAGGCACTGCGCGTCATGCGCGACGTCGAGGCCAAACTCAACGCGCCGCCCATGAGCAAGGCGGTTCCCTTCGGCTACCTCGGCATCTACATGGAGCAGCGCAATCCCGACGCCGCCGAGCAGGCGCTGGTCGGCATGAACGACTACATCCAGTCCTTCGGCCTCGACTTCCTGCGGCCCTACTACCGGCTCGCGCACGGCATGATCGCGGAGATGCGTGAGGACTGTGCCGGCGCGATCGCCGACTTCGAATCCGTGATCAACGAACGCCCCGACGAGATTCTGGCCTACATCGCCGCGGGGCGCTGCCAACGCAAGTCGGGCAACCTCGAGGCCGCCGAGAAGGTGCTCCTGGAGGCGCTCAAGCTGCACCCCTACGAGCCGGAGGCCAACTACGAGCTCGCCCGCGTCTACCACCAGATGGGCCGCACGCCCGAGGCCCGCGAGCGCATCGACCGCGCCCTCGCCGTCTGGGACCAGGCCGATCCCGCCTACCGCCTCGCCGGCGAGGCTCGCCGCGCCAGCGATGCCTGGCGCGTGGCCGAGCGGATGTAGGAACCCTCGAGAGCCAGGACAGCCCCTTTGACAGCAACGAAATAGCGCTTTACGACTCAATAGTAGCAGTAAATACTGCTACTATGATAGACTCCGCCCTGAGTGACCAGCTCGCGGCCCTCGGCCTGACCCCCACCGAGTCCGCTGCCTACGTCTTCCTCCTCCAGAACGCCGCCGTCACTGGCTACCGGGTGGCGCGCGGGATTGGCAAGCCCACCGCCAACGCCTACCAGGCGCTCGAAACCCTGCGCATGAAAGGCGGCGCCACCGTGGCCGAGGGGCGCAAGCGCGCCTACCGCGCGGTCCCCGCCGGCGAATTCCTCGACGCCCTCGCCTGGCGCTTCGACGACCGCCGCCGCCTCGCCGCCCGCTCGCTCGCCGCCCTCGGCCCCGCGCCGGCGACCAGCGGCGTCTACGCCATGCACCAGCCCGAAGAGGTGCTCACGCGCGCGGCCCGCCTCGTCGAAGCCGCGAAGACAACGCTCGTGCTCGATCTCTCCGAAGCGGCGCTCGCCCACCTGCGCGGGACGATAGAAGCAGCCATCTCGCGGGGCGTGCGCGTCGGCCTCGCCACACCCGCATCGGACTCGCCGCCGGCGGTCATGGCCGTCGCGTCCGAAGCCGCACCGGAAGACGGCGAGTGGATCCTCGCCACTTCCGACAACCGCGAGGTGCTCATCGCACGGCTTTCACCCGACCTCACCGCGGTCCACGAAGCCGCCTGGACCGAAAGCGCCTTCCTCGCCACACGCCTCCACCGCTCGCTCGCCGGCGACCTCTTCTTCCGCGCACTGGCGCGCGCGGCCGAGGACGGCCTGGGTGTGGACGAAGTAGAGGGCTTGCTGGAGAGATGCCGGGAGATCCACGAGGCGGGATGAGATTGGGCGCTACGCACCCAGCGCCTGGCGGATCAGGTGGCGGATGCCGGCGCTGGCGTTCAGGGTGACGAGGTTGACGCGGGGGTGGGCGGCGCGGAAGGAGCGGAAGATCTCGTCGGCGAAGGCGGGGCCGATGGCTTCGACGCCGCGGAAGTCGAGGATGGCCTCGTTGCAGCGCTCGAGGCGGGAGAGGAGGCGGTGGGCCTGCGCGCGAGACACGAGCGCTTCGCCACTGCGGGCGAGGAGGGCGACGGGCACGTGGGCGCGTTCGAGCGCGCGCGTGTCTTTGGCGGCGGCGAAGGTCTCGAGCACTTCGGACGCGCGCACGCCGGAGCGGCGGCGCGCGGTCATCATGATGACTGTACCGGCGGTGGGCGCTTCGGTGCGCTCGATGCGCCAGCGGTCGCCGCAGTCCTCGACGACGAGCGCGGTGCTTGCGGAATGGATGCGCAGTTGGTCCATGAGGCGCGCGGCATAGAAGAGGCTCGCGCCGGAGCGGCGTTCGGGGTCGGTGGTGAGGCCGCCCTTGGCCAGCTCGAAGATGGCGTGCTCGGGGTCTTCGAGGGAGAGCGCATCGACGAGCTGCGCGAAGATGCCGCGCCCGTCGTCGGCCACGGTGAGCGCGATCGCCGAGGCGGTGACTTGGCCGGCCACGGTGATGCGCGTTGCGCGGGCGTGGTCGATCACGTTCTCGACGGCGGCGGTGAAGGCGAAGCGGCAGACCTCGCGCACATTTTCGGGCAGGGGTGCCACGAGCGGCTCGACGTACTCGCGCCACAGGCGCGCGTCCTGAATCACGGGGGTGACGTGCAGGCGCTTCTCGAAGTGTTGCACTGCTCGCAGGCGGTAGGTCTTGGCCCGGGTCTGGCCCTCGGCTTCGAGGAGCGCCTCGTCGACGAGGGCCTGCAGATGGCGGTTTACCGCCTGGCGGGTGATTCCGTATGCTTGCGCGGCTCGGCGGGCGATGTCGCCGGGGCGGGCCTCGACGTGATCGAGGATGTAGGCCCGAATCTCGTCGGTACGTTCCCTTTTCACGCTCGTTTTGTAAACTTAAGGCACCTGGATTGTCAACATGAATTGGGCGGGGGCGTGAGGGGCCGATGGGGAGATTGTCAACTTTGACGCGCATCATTGTCAACATTATCTAACCTTTTAGATTACAACAGGTTTTGATGGCGGGTCCCCTTCGCGAATTCTTCGAGACCATCAAGGTCGAGCACACGGTCTTCGCACTGCCCTTTGCCTACCTGACCCTGTTCCTGGCCGAGGGCGGCTGGCCCACGGCGTCGCACTTTGCATGGATCACGCTGGCCATGGCGGCGGGGCGGACCTTCGGCATGGCGACCAATCGCCTGATCGACACAAGCATCGACGCGCGCAATCCGCGCACGGCCGCGCGCGCGCTGCCGGCCGGGCGGCTCTCGGCGGCGGCGGTGGTGCTCTACATGGCGGTGGCGCTCGCGCTCTTCCTCGTCGCCGTCTACCGCCTCGCGCCGCTCTGCCGCAAGCTCTGGCCGATCGTCATCGTGGCCATGGTCGCCTACCCGTACGCGAAGCGCTTCACTTGGGCTTCGCACCTCTTCCTCGGCGCGGTCTACCTGATGGTGCCGACGGCGGTCTGGA
>JAOTVO010000004.1 GCA_029863355.1 Candidatus Krumholzibacteriia bacterium | reverse complement strand
GCCGTCCCCCAAGTTCGAGGATCAGGCGATGGAGACCGAGCAGCTGGAGACGGGCATCAAGGTGGTCGACCTGCTGGCGCCCTACGCCAAGGGCGGGAAGATCGGTCTGTTCGGGGGCGCGGGCGTGGGCAAGACCGTGCTCATTCAAGAGCTGATCCGCAGCATCGCCACCGAGCACGGCGGCTACTCGGTGTTCGCGGGGGTAGGCGAGCGCACCCGCGAGGGCAATGACCTCTGGCTCGAGATGAAGGAGTCGGGGGTGATCGACAAGACGAGTCTCGTCTTCGGTCAGATGAACGAGCCGCCGGGCGCGCGCCTGCGCGTCGGGCTCTCGGGCGTGAGCGTCGCTGAGTATTTCCGGGACGAGGAGAACCAGGACGTCCTGCTCTTCATCGACAACATCTTCCGCTTCGTGCAGGCGGGCTCCGAGGTCTCCGCCTTGCTGGGTCGCATGCCCTCCGCGGTGGGATACCAGCCCACGCTGGGCACGGAGATGGGCGCGCTCCAGGAGCGTATCTGCTCCACCAAGAAGGGGTCGATCACGTCCGTGCAGGCCATCTACGTGCCCGCCGACGACATCACGGATCCGGCGCCGGCGACCACGTTCAGCCACCTCGACGCGACGACCGTGCTCTCCCGTCAGATCGTCGAGCTCGGGATCTACCCGGCCGTGGATCCGCTCGCCTCCACGTCGCGCATCCTGCAGCCGTCCGTCGTCGGCGAGGAACACTTCCGAGTGGCGCGCGAGGTGCAGGAGATCCTCCAGCGCAACAGGGAACTGCAGGATATCATCGCCATTCTGGGTATGGACGAGCTCTCCGAGGAGGACAGGCTCACCGTGAACCGCGCGCGCAAGATTCAGCGCTTTTTCTCGCAGCCGTTCTTCGTCGCCGAGGTCTTCACGGGCACCGCCGGCAAGTACGTCCGCATCCAGGAAACGGTTCGAGGATTCAAGGAGATCATCGAGGGCAAGCACGACAGCGTGCCCGAACAGGCTTTCTACATGGTAGGCTCGATCGACGAGGTGCAGGAGAAGGCCAAGCAGATGGCGTAGCGAGGAGGAGCGTTGGCAGCGACCTACAACTTCAAGATCTTGACGCCCAACGCGACCGCGCTGGACGACGAGGTCGTGTCCGTCGTCGCCCCGGGCGAGGCGGGGTACCTCGGCGTGCTCGCCAACCACGCGCCCTTGATCACGACGCTGCAGTCGGGCCAGCTGACCGTGCGCTTCCACGACAACCGCGAGGTTCGCTACCGCATCGGGGCCGGGATCCTCAAGGTGGCGCACAACCAGGCCGTGCTCCTGACCGAGTCCATCGAATCGCAAGAAGGCTAGGGCGCGACGCAAACCACGCCATGAGCGCGCTTCCACGCCTGTCGCTCATCATCGCCGTCTTCGAGAGGGCGGACGTTCTCGACAAGGTGCTCACGAGTCTCGCCGGCCAGAGCTTCCGCGACTTCGAGACGATCGTGGCGGACGACGGCTCGGGCGAGGACGTCGCGGCAGTCGTCGAACGCCACCGGGAACACCTCGCCATTCGTCGGGTGTGGCACGAGAACCGCGGCTTTCGCAAGACGGTGATCGTAAACCGGGCCGTCGGGGAGGCCCGCGCGGACTACCTGGTGTTCATCGACGGGGACTGCATCCTCCACCACCGCTTCCTCGAGAGACACTTCAAGCGGCGCCGTCGCGCCCAGGTGCTATCGGGCCGCCGGGTCATGCTCGATCGCGAGCTCACCGCGCGCCTGACCGTAGCAAACGTGCGCACCCGGCGCATCGAACGCGTGGCGTTCTGGTGGCGTCACGCGGGCAAGAATGACCGCCGCAACGGCTTCTACCTGCCTTTTGCCTTCGCTGCCCGCAACCTCTTCCGGAGACGCTATGCCCTTGTCGGGTGCAACTTCTCGGTGCACCGCGACGACTTCTACCTCGTCAACGGCTACGACGAACGGATCGTGGGGCGGGGTCTGGAAGACAACAACCTGCGCGCGCGCTTTCTCAACAGCGCGATCGGGGTCCGCGCGATCACGCACGAGGCGCTGCAGTACCACTGCCACCACCAGGCCGACCCCATCCCGCACCCCCGCGAGGTGGTCGATGCGTTCGCCAACACCCGCGAGCGGCGCACGCCCCACGGGATAGTCAAGGATCACGGCGACGAGTAGACCCTAACTCTTTGTCGAGACAGTAGATAGCCGAACCGCAGATTGGGCTTGGATCGCCCGCACCCGCCCACTAGCTTTCAAACGGGGGCGTTCGCACGGTATTCCCACTGCACACGGCGGAGCGTTCGGGATTCCACGTCTCGTAGGCTTTCTCCCCGGCCTGCGGACACCGGCGCTCCGCCTTAGCGTCTCTCGTCTCGGCGGCAGGGTCAGGCCGGCTCGATCTCCAACACGGGCAGCGGCTCGTGCGCATCGGCGGGGATGACGAATCGGAATGTGCTCCCCTCGCCTTGCCGGCTCTCCACCCATATACGCCCGCCGTGGAGTTCCACGATGTGCTTGGCCATGGCCAGGCCGATGCCCAACCCTCCCCAGCGACGGGTCGTGGAGCCGTCGATCTGGCGAAACGCCACGAACACGGAGGGCAGATGCTCGGCGGGTATGCCCGCTCCTGTGTCCGCCACCTCCATGCACACGCCATCGGGGACGCGGCTGGAGCGCACGACCACCTTTCCGCCCTCGGGCGTGAACTTGAGCGCGTTGTGCACGAGGCTGGACACGACCTGCTGCATGCGCCGGCTGTCGAACCAGGCCACCGGCACGTCGGCACCGGGCTCGAAGCGCAGCTCGATCCCCTTGTCCTTGGCCTGTCTCTCCACCTCCGCCCACATGGCTCGGACCACGTCGTGCAGGTGCGAAGGCCCCACGCTCAACATCGCCTCCGTGGTCTCGAGCTGGGAGAGGTCGAGCAGGTCGTTGATCAGCCGCAGCAGACTCTGGCCGTTCTGGGCCACGACGTCGAGGAACCCGCGGCGCTCTTCGTCGCCGAGCGACGGTTCGCGAAGCGTGTCCGCGTAGGCAATGATGACGGACAGCGGTGTGCGGAGCTCGTGGCTGATGTTCGCCAGGAACTCCGTCTTCATCCGATCGACCTCGCGCAGCTTGCGCAGGGCGTCCTGCAGGCGCCGGTTCTGCCGGATGATCTGCTGCTCGAGCATGCGGCGCTGCGATATGTCGTGGACGAGGATCTGCACGAACGACGCCGCCTCGAGGTCGACGAGACTCGCGCTGATGTCCACGTATATGACGCCCCCGTCGCGACTGCGCATCTGTCGATCCACGAATGACGTGGACTTGCGGCTGAGGATATTGACGAAGTCCCGGCGCGCCTGGAGCTGATTCTCCGACGGAAACAACTCGAAGAACGACCTGCCCAGCAGCTCCTCCTCGGCGTAGCCAAGCACGTCACAGGTCTTGCGGTTGACCTCGATCAGCGCTCCCGTGTCGCGATCCACGAGCAGAATGATGTCGCTCGCGTTGCGCTGCAACGTGTGGTATCGGCTACCCAGCAACTTGGCTTCCTTCAGCAACAAGGCGTGCTCGATGACCCCGCAAGCCAGGCTGCCGCAGTTGATGAGCATGCCGAGGTCCCGCTCCGACAGCGCCCCTTCCTCGTAGCACCCGACGTTGATGGTCCCGATGACCTTGCCCCTGGCCACCAGGGGCACGACCATGTCGCACGCCAGCCGTTCTTCCTTGACGATCTCGAGGAAGCGCCCGTCTTCGACGATGCTCGGCCGCAGTACGGGCTCGCCGTTCACTGCCACCCAGCCGATGATCGAATTTTCGTCGAGGGGAATTCGCCGCCCGTCGCCGATTGCGCTCTTGGCGTCGCCGCTCTTGTAGATGTGCTGCAGCGTAAGGGCCTTGCCGTCGGGCGTCATGAACGCGATGCTGGAGCGGTCGAAGCGAATCACGTTCGCGAGTTCGCGCGTGATGGCGGCGAGGATGTCCTCCAGCTGCGTGAACTGGAGGATGGTGTTTGCGATGCGCACCATCGCCAGGAGTTCCTTGGCGTCGTCGGTTGCGTTCGCCGGCGTCGCATTGCTCCTCGTCGCTCCGCGGCGTTGCGCGCGCCGAGGGGAGCTCGACTCCGATTTTGCACGTTTGGCTCGCTTAGGCATCTTTGCAACTCATTATATATTAAATGGTTACCTCGCAGACCAGGGACCTGCACGAACCGTTCCAACGCGCGTGCGCGGCCCCGCCTCGATTGTCGCGCCGAGCGCGCCTGTGTTAGACTCGCGCCTCCCGCAGCCGAGTGACATGCCCAGGCAAAAGCAACGCAAGAAGACGGAGCGCGTCCACAGCGCTGTCGATCCCCGTGTCGGCCTCGACGAGTCCCGCTCGTTCCGCTGGCGCGATCGCCGCGAGCTGGCGCAACTGGGGATAGTGCTCGCCGTTGCCTTTGGGCTGCGCATGGTGTTCTTCTTCCTCAACCAGAAGAACAATCCGGTCTTCCTCCATCCCATTCTGGACGGGCTCTACCACCACGAATGGGCACAGGACATACTGGCGGGGGGGGCGCGCGGGGACGACGTTTTCTTCCGGGGCCCGCTCTATCCGTACCTGCTGGCCGCGTTGTACAAGCTGGGCGGATCGAGCATCGCCTTCGCCGTTTTCGTACAGCACGCGATGGGCACGGCTACGACCGGCCTCGTCTACCTGCTCACCCGCGAGTACTTCTCGCCGCGCGTGGCCCTCTGGGCCGGCATCGGCGCCGCGCTCTACTGGCCCTTCGTCTACTTCGAGGGCGACCTGCTCATTGTCACGACGTTCATCTTCCTCAACACGATGGGCTTCCTGTTCTTCGCGAAGGGCCTGCGGACAGACAACAAACGCTGGCTCGCCGCCGCGGGACTGGTGCTGGGGCTGTCCGCGATCGCGCGCCCCAGCATCCTTATTCTCCTCCCCGCGGTTCCCCTGGTTCTCTTCCTCCGTTCGTCGCGGACGCCGCGCGACACGCGGGCGTGGGTGTGGGGCACGCTCGTGTTCGCCGCGACCATGGCGGTGCCGATCGCGCCGGTGATGATACGCAACTACATGGTGGCGCACGCGATCGTTCCCGTCGGGGCGTCCGGCGGAGTGAACTTCTACATCGGCAACAACCCCGCGTCCGACGGCAGCACGGCGATCGTTCCCGGCACGCGGGCGGACTGGTGGGGTGGTTACGAGGATGCGATCGCCATTGCCGAGCGCGACCGAGGCCGCAAGCTCGGCCTCGCGGAGGTGTCCGACTACTACTTCGAGCGTGGGTTCGAGTTCTTCACCGCGCGCCCGTCGGAAGCCTGGCGACTCGTGTTCAAGAAGTTGCGGATGTACTGGGCGGGACCCGAGCGCGCGAACAACAAGTTCATCTACTTCTTCTGGAACCTGGCGGGGATGAAGTACGTCCCCCTCCCCGGTTTCTGGCTCGTCGCGCCCCTGGGACTGCTGGGGATGGCACTCGCCTGGCCGCGGCGGCGCGAGTTATCGCTCTTCTATCTCTTCGTCCTCCTCTATTCGCTGGGAGTCGTCGCTTTTTTCGTCAACGCGCGTTTCCGCCTCCCCATCATGCCGGTCATGATCATGTTCGCGGCCTACGCCGCGGCCTACGTCGCCGCGGCTTATCGCGCCAGGAGTTTTGGTCTCGTTCGATCCCTTGTCTTCCTGGCCGTCGTCGCCGGGATCGTCAATTCGGACTACTTGTGGTTCCGGCAGATCCGCGAATACTCGAACGCGTTCTCGCACAACACGCTCGGCAACACCTACCTCAAGATGGGGCGCAAGGACACGGCGCTGGGGCATTTCCAGAGGGCGGATGAGATAAACGCGCGTTTTCCCACGCCCGCCTACGAGCTGATCGCCCGGGATGTCAATTACAACTTGGGCGAACTCCTTTGGGAGCAGGGTCGCTGTTCGCGCGCCATAGACGTGCTGGCGAAGGTGGGGGGATCCGATATCAAGGCCGTGGACGCCCTCGACCACCTTGGCGACTGTTACCTCAAGCGCGGCGAGCTGGACAAAGCGGCCGGCGCTTATGGGAGACTCGCGCAGATCGACCGCCACGACATCCGGGGAGTCGTGGGCATGGCCCGTTGCCACGCCGCCGCCGGTGACCTCGCGGAGGCCGAGCGCATGCTCGCACAGGTCGTCGACCCGAACCAGGCGGTCTACCCGCCCGCGTACCTGGCACTGGCCGCCGTGCAGCGCGCAATGGGCCGGTTGGACGACGCCATCGAGAGCTACACGGACATCGCGCGGTTCGGCGGTTACGAACGAGAGGCGCTCATCGCGCTCGCCGAGTGCTACCACGAGAAGGGAGACACCGACGGCGTGCTGCGCACACTGGAACAGGCCCGCCTGTATTTTCCCCCCGGCGACTCCCGGCTCAACGACCTCCGGCAGCGGCTGCGCGCGCCGCGTTGAAGGAGGGACCGTGCCGTCAGCTCACCCGCGTGCGACACCCGTCGCCGTCCTGGACATCGGGACCAACTCCACGAAACTCCTCGTCGGGAAGGTGCGCGGGGGACGCGTGCATGTGATCGCGCGACGACTGACCACCACGCGCATCGGCGCCGGGCTCGCCGGTGGCAGGGGCGTGGCGCAGACCGCCGTCGTCGCGACCATCGCGGCCATCCAGGAGTACCGGCGTCTCGCACGTCGCCACGGCTGCGAGCACCTGTTCGGATACGCGACGTGGGCTCTGCGCCGGGCCCCGCGGTCGGCCGCGATACTCCGACGCATCGAGCGCCGGACCGGTGTGCGCGTGCGGGTGCTCTCGGCGCGCCAGGAGGCGCGCCTTGCCTATACGGGCGCGCGCGCGTGCTTGCAACACCCCAAGCCCGCCACGCTGCTCGTCGACATCGGCGGCGGGTCGGTCGAACTCGTGTTCGCCCGGCGGGGCCAGATCGCGCGCACGATGTCGCTCCCGCTCGGGGCCCTTCGCTTGACCGAGCGCTACGTCCGGCACGACCCGCCCGGCGCCGGGGAGCTGGCCGCCATCCGCAGCCGCGCCGACTCCCTCCTCGCCTCCTTCTTTCACCGCTGCCCGCGCTTCGCGCCCGCGCGCCTGGACCTGGTTGCCTCCGGCGGTACGGTGACGACGCTCGCGCGCATGCTCAGCGGGGCCGATGCCGCGCGAGGCGCCGCGGTGCGTCGCGCCGACATCGCGCGGCTCGCGCGCCGATGCGGCGCAGCGACGCTAGCCGCGCGCAGGCGCATGCGCGGCCTTCCCGCGGACCGCGCGGATATCATCGCCGCCGGTCTCGTTGTCGTGCTGGCCGTGATGGACCATGCGCGCAAGCGCGTGTTGCACATCAACCCCGGTGGCGTGCGCGAGGGGGTACTCCTGCACGTCGTGGAGCGCGGGTTTCGCTGGTGAGCGGCGTCACCGCGGCGATGACAGCTTCGCCAGGAACGATTCGATGACGCGCGCGAAGGAGGACCAGGGGGGCGTCGCCGGGGGCGTCGCCACGATGTAGACCAGCTCGTCGCGCACGGGGTGGGGCACGCGCAGCGCGACGGCGTGCAAGGCGATCGTGCGATCGGGCAGGGCCTCGGGCGCGCCGTACTTGAGGTCCCCGGCGATGGGCATGCCCTCGGATCCCAGCTGCAGCCGGATCTGGTGGTGGCGGCCGGTCTCCGGGGCGACCACCAGGAGAGAGCCCTGCCCCCGCCGCTCGAGCACGCGGTAGGAGAGCGTGGCCTCGCGGGCGTCGGGCGTGGGCCGGGGCGCGAGCCGCGAGCGCAGGTGCGTGCGCTCGATGTAACCGGTGAGCGTGCCCTCGTCCTGACGCGGCTCCCCCACGACGACGGCGAGGTAGGTCTTCTCCACGTCTCGCTCGGCGAAGGCCCGGGCCAGACGACCCGCAGCCTTCGAAGTCCGCGCGAACAGCAGGACACCGGAAACAGGTCGGTCCAGCCGGTGCACGAGCCCGAGGAAGGCTTTCCCGGGCTTGCCGCGCGACGCCTTCACGTAAGCCCGTGCGAGCTCGAGCGCGGTGGGGTCGCCCGTGCGGTCTCCCTGAGCGAGCAACCCCCCGGGCTTGGCGACGGCGAGCAGGTGGTTGTCCTCATATAGTATGACGAGGTCGGACGCCATGGCACGCATGCAGACGCGGCGGGGGTTCGGTTGACCGTCCCGCGCCGCTTCCATTATAATGCCGCGACACGGCAACGGGCATTCTCCAACGGACGCTCTCCGTCGAGCAGCATGATCGAAGTCACCAATCTAGCAAAGCGTTACGGCAAAGTCGAGGTGGTCGCGGACATCTCGTTCCGCATCTCTGCCGGCGAGATCTACGGACTGCTCGGGCCCAACGGCGCCGGCAAGTCCACCACCATCGGCGTGATCTCGGGTCTGCTGCGCCCCACCGCGGGACAGGTGGAGGTCGGCGGCCACGACATCGTGGGCAGCCCCGAGGCGGCCAAGCGTATTCTGGGCGTGGTGCCGCAGCAGTCGGTGGTGATCGAGGAACTCTCCGCACTCCAGAACTGCCTCTTTTTCGGCTCGCTCTACGGGCTCGGCGGCGGCGCCCTGCGCGGCCGGGCGCGCGAGCTGATCGACTGGATCGGTCTCGGCGAGAAGGCCGGCCAGCCGGCGGGCGAGTTTTCCGGCGGCCAGATGCGCCGCCTCACGCTCGTGCTCGCGCTGCTGCACGAACCGCGCGCGCTCGTCCTCGACGAACCCACCGTCGGCCTGGACCCGCAGACGCGACTGCGCATCCACGATGCGATTAGCGAGGTGGCCCGCGCCGGTGCCGCGGTCCTCATGAGCACGCACTACCTCGAAGAGGCCGAGCTGCTGTGCGGTCGGATCGGTATCATCGACCATGGGCGCATCATCCGCGAGGGAACGCTCGCCGAGCTGCGCGCCTCGGTGCAGGACGTGCAGCTCTTGAGCCTGCGCGGCGGATTCGACCGAGATTCGCTCTCCGCCCTGGTGGGTACGATCGAAGGCGCGCGCGTCCTGCACGAAGACGAGCACGGCGTGACCATCGTGCTGCCCTCGCGCACGAGCGGACTGGCGGGCATTCTGGAACGGGCGGCCTCGCTCGAGCGCGTAACGGAGGTCTCCGTGAAACCACCCTCGCTCGAGAGCCTCTTCATCAGTCTCACCGGCCGCGAGCTCCGCGAGTAGTCCATGCGACTCCCGCTCTTCCGCATGTACTGGCAGCGGTCCCTGCGCAAGCCGGGGTCAATCCTCTTGTGGATGCTGATCCCTTTCGCGTTCATGGCCATCTACTCGCTCGCCTTCGGCGGTGACGGGGACATCACGCCGCGCGTCGGCCTCGCAGTGGTGGACCGCGACAGCAGTCTGGTCTCGGGGTTTCTACGGGGCGCCTTCGGCCAGCGGGCGCTGTCCGATCTCATCGACCTCAAGGAGGCGGCGGACACCGCGGAGGTCGCCGAACTGTTCGCGCGCGAGGAGGCGTCGGCGGCACTGGTTATACCGGCCGGTTTCGAGGACAGCGTGCTCGCGCTTGGCGACGCGCCCCTCCTGCTCTTGACGAATCCACGGCAGAGCATCTCGCCGCAGATCGCGGAGGGTGTCGTCGGCACCCTGGTCTCCATGGGCAACGGCCTGACCGGCATTTTCGCCGCTCCGATCGGAATGATCCGTGCGCTGACGCTCTCGGACAGCGTGTCGGCCGACGAGGTGGCGGCGACGGCGCGGGCTTTCTACGAGACCGGAGAGCGCGAGCAGGGACTTGCCGCGCTCGCCGACATCGACGTCAGCGTGGTGGAGGAGGAGCAAAGCGGTGACGAGCTCGACGAGTTCAACATGGCCGCGCTGTTCTTCCCTGGTCTCGTCATGTTCGCGCTGTTCACCGTGTCGCTCAGCCTGGAGACGCGTTTCCTCTACGACCGGACGCGCAAGGTCACGCACCGCATCGTTTCGACTCCGGTGCGGCCGGCCCGCATCGTCGCGGAGCAGCGCTTGTACGCCGTGTCGTTCCTGCTCGCCGTTGCCGTCGTCTCGGCCCTTGCAGGGGGGATCGTCTGGCGCATCGCCCCCGTCGGGCTGGCTACGGCGGGCGTGATCGTGACCGCGCTCGTGCTTTTCATCGCCGGGTTGAACGGGGCCATCTTCAGCCTCTCCAACTCGGTCCGCGCGACTTCCGCGATCAGCTCGTTCGTGATGATGGCGCTGGTGATCGTCGGTGGCGGTTTCTTTCCGGCGGAGTTCTGGCCGGAGTGGATGCAGCGCATCTCCCGCGTGGTGCCCACGGGGATCGCCAACCTGGGACTCACGCGCGCGCTCACCGGCCGCGAGATCGGCGTGTCGTTGCCCGTGCTGTTCGCGTACAGCGGCGTCTTCTTCGTCGCCGGTATCATCGCGGGCCGCCGGAGGATCACGTGACCACGGGCAACTGGTGGAAGATCGCCCGTCTCGAGCTCGTCCTCGCCGCGCGCGACAAGGAGTCGGTGATTTGGTCGTTGCTCGCGCCCGTACTCATGGCGTGGGTCTTCGGCAACGCGTTCGGCTCCGGCCCGCCGCAGCCCACTTCCTTCTCCATCGACCGCGGTCAGAACCCCGCGTTCGTCGAGACGGCCGTGGCCGGCATGCTGGAGGCGCACGGGCTGACCCGCACCGACAGCGAGAAGGCCGCCCGCGTGGTGCTCCCCGACAGCCTCCTCCACCGCATCGCCGCGGGCCGGGCCATCGACGTGCGCATTATCAGGCGCGATGCCTCGGACCTGCGCGCGCGACAGCTCTCCGCCAAGACGCGGGAGGCAATCTACACCATGGCCTTTCGTGCGCGCCCGGAGTGGCGCGACGCGCCCCCGAGCGACGAGGATGTCGCCGCTCTCGCGCGCCCGGGCGGCCCTCTCCGCCTGGAGTCGCGGGCACTCGGGCGTGCCCGCGTCAACGACGGCGTGGTGCACCAGCTGCCCGCCATGCTCGTCATGTTCATCCTGTTCCAGATGACGACGTTTTTCATGATTCTGTGGATCCAGGATCTGCAGAGCGGTAAGATCAAGCGCATCGTCATGAGTCCCACGCCGATACGCGAACTCTTCGCAGGCGTACTCGCGTCGCGCCTGTTGTGGGGGGCCCTGCAGGTCATTGTGATCCTGGGCGGCGGTTCACTGCTGCTCGGCGTTCGCCTCGAAATCCCCTGGGGCCACTTTGCGATCGTACTCGCCGCCTACATGACCACGGCGGCGGCGCTCGGCCTGCTCCTGGGTACGTTTTTCCGTACGCTCGAGAAGGCTAACGCGATCGGCGTGATCGTGGGATTGTTCATGGCCGCGCTCGGCGGGTGCTGGTGGCCGCTGGAGGTCATCTCCAACGATGCCGTGCGCAACGCGGCCCTCGCGCTGCCCACGGGTCTCATGATGGACGCCATGGGCGAGTTCCTCGCGCTCGGCCCGGAGGCGCCCTTTCCGTTCTTGAACTTCATCCTGCTCGCGCTCATGTCCGCGGTCATGATGCCGCTCGCGATTCACAGGATGCGCCGCCAGATCGTCTCTTGATAGGAGGGGACCATGCGTAGCTCTTTGCTCTTCGTTGCCTGCACCCTCGCCCTCTTCCCCGCCCTGGCGCTCGCCGAGGATCACGGACTCTCGGCGGCACGCATGCACGCGTGCATCGCGCTCCTGGCCGACGACCGGCTGGAAGGCCGCGCGCCGGGATCCCGCGGGGAAGAGCTCGCGCTCGACTACCTGGTCACCGAGTTCACCCGCATGGGCTACGCCCCCGGCAACACCAACGGCACCTACGTGCAGGAAGTGCCGCTGGTGGGAATGACCATGACCGAGCCGCCCGCGCTCGCCGTGCGCGGCCGCGGTGGTTATGAACGCACCTTTGCCAACGGACGCGAGTTCGTCGGATGGACGCTGCGGCAGCAGGAGCGCGCGGCCGTGACCGACGCCGACATGGTGTTCGTCGGCTACGGGGTGGTCGCCCCCGAATACGAGTGGGACGACTTCCGCGGCGCGGACGTGCGCGGCAAGATCATCGTGATGCTCGTCGGCGACCCCCCCCACCACGACCCGTCGCTCTTCGCGGGCGAGGCGATGACCTACTACGGGCGATGGACGTACAAGTTCGAGAACGCCGCCGAGAAGGGAGCGGCCGGCGCCATCATCGTGCACGACACCGAGGCGGCCGGCTACCCGTGGGCCGTGGTCGAGAACAGCTGGTCCGGCGAGCAGTTCGACATGGTGCGCCCCGACGCGGGCGCGTCGCGCTGCGCCTTGGAGTCGTGGGTAACCGGCGACGCGGCGCGCGAACTCTTTGGCGCCGCGGGACGCGACTTCGACGCGGACAAGCGCGCCGCCGCATCCCGCGATTTCACCCCGGTTCCGCTCGCCCTCTCCGGCACGGTCGAGATCCACAATCGGCTGCGCCAGCTCACCAGCCACAACGTGGTGGCGCGGCTCGAAGGGCGGGACGAGCAACAAAAGCACGAGACCATCATCTACACGGCTCACTGGGACCATCTCGGCTTTGGCAAGGCCGTCGACGGCGACTCCATATACAACGGCGCGCTGGACAACGCCTCCGGCGTAGCGGGCGTGCTCGAGGTGGCCCACGCTTTCGCGCGCGAGCACGAGAATCTGGCCCGCTCGGTCCTGTTCGTGCTCACGACGGCGGAGGAAAGCGGGCTCCTCGGGGCCTATTACTACGCGGACAATCCGCTCCACCCCCTCAAGCGGACGGTGGCCAGCATCAACGTCGACGGCGCGAACGTGTGGGGGCGCACCAAAGACATGGTCGTGGTCGGATACGGACAGTCCGAGCTCGACGCGATCCTGGCCGAGGTCGTGGCCACGCAGGGGCGTGCGCTGCAGCCCGACAGCGAGCCGGAGAAGGGTTACTACTACCGCTCGGACCACTTCGCTTTCGCCAAGAAGGGCGTGCCCGCCCTCTACGCGGACAGCGGCGTGGAGTTTCGCGGTCGGCCGGAGGGCTGGGGGATGGAGCGTCGCCAGGAGTACACGCGCGAGCGTTACCACAAGCCCCAGGACGAGTACGACGCCTCCTGGGATCTCTCCGGCGCGATCGAGGATATGACAGCGCTCTACCTGGTGGGCCACCGGCTGGCCACTTCGGAACGCTACCCGCAGTGGAGCGAGACCAGCGAGTTCCGCCGCGTGCGCGAGGAGATGATGAAGGGCAGCCGCTGAACGGCGTCGCTGGACAGAAAAGGCGCGGTTCGATAAAATCAGCCGGCTGCCCGACCGGCGGCACGTACCAACAAATAAGAGGTGACTGACGATGAATCGTTTCAAGTTCTTGCTCCCGGCGCTGCTGTTTGCGGTCGTCGCCGCGGGTTGCTCGTCCATGGAGTTCAGCCATGACTGGGATAAGGACGCCGATTTCGCGACCTACCGCACCTACGCCTGGGTCAACGTCCCCACGACCGCGGTGGGTGACGCCCAGGCCGCGCGACGCACGAACGCGCTCCTCGACAAGCGCATCAAGAGCGCCGTCGATGCCGAGATGAAGACAAAGGGCTTCAGCGTCGATACCGCATCGCCCGACCTGCTCGTCGTCTACCACGTGGGCGTGCAGGACAAGGTCAACGTGACCGACTGGGGTTACCGCTACAGCTACGACTACTACGGATGGGGCGGCCGCAACATCGACGTGTACCAGTACACCGAGGGCACGCTGATCCTGGACCTGATCGACGCGCAGACCAAGGAGCTGGTGTGGCGCGGCTCGGCCATGGCGACGCTCGAGGACAACCCGAGCCCCGAGAAGGCGGAGGCGCGGCTGCAGCAAGCCGTGCAGGGAATAATGGCCAACTATCCGCCGCGGGGCCGCTGAGCCCCGCCTCGCCCGCATGCGACCCCGCCGGCGGTGAGCGCCCGTCTCGATCTAGATTCCCAGCAGCCGAATGGCCAGCCCGGATAGTGCGATGGCGACTCCGGCGAGTGGGTGCGCGTGGGCCTGGAGACGGCGAAACACCCGTACGGAGAGCCCCGCATACACTACGGCGACCATGACCGCCATGGTCGCGATCGTCGTCACCCCGAACACCACCGCCACCAGCGCGACCCCCTCTGCGCCGCTGGCGATCGCCGGCGCCATGAGCAGCGGGATTAACGGCTCGCACGGCCCCAGGACGAAGATGACGAAGAGGCTCCACGCCGTCACCGTGCGCGCGTCGCGCGTCGCGTGGCCGTGCGGCAGCCCCTCGTGGGCGTGGACATGGATCTCGCCGTCGGCGTGCGCGTGGATGTGCCGGTGTGCGCGGCGCGGGCGCGCCACCGACCAGGCGGCGTAGACCACGCCGAACACGATGAGCATCCACGCGGCAAGGTTCCCCCGGACGCCCTCTATGGCTTCCAGGTGCGTCACCGCCACTCCCAGACCTATGCCCAGCGCGCCCAGCACCACGGACGACAGGACGTGCCCCACCCCGCAGGCCGCGGTGACGGCAAGCACGCGCCGCAGCGGCCAACTTTGAGCGCGTCCCAGGACCGCGAAGGGGAGCCAGTGATCGACGCCGATCACCGCGTGGAGAAAGCCGATGCCGACGGCGGAGCCGAGCAGAATGACGAGCGTGGGTTCCATGGCGAGCACTGTGGCCGGCGGCGGCGCTCCCTACCCGAACGTCTTGCGCCAGGCGAGCACGACCCCCCAGTCCGCCTCCAACTGCGGTCCGTTGAGATCCTGGTAGACGGGAATGATCGCCTCGGCCATGAAGCGGTGCCCGGCGAAAATCCCGCGCGGAATGCGAGCGGTGACCCCCACGGGAACCGACCAGCGCTCGCCGCCCTGGCGGGCGGGATCGTTGGCCGGATTCCCTTGCACATCCATGCGTTCGTCGCCGCCGCTCACGTCGCTCCACTGCTCGTAGAGGCCGCGCGCCGACACGCTGAGCCACCCGCCCAGCGGGGCGGCCAGCCACAGGCCGAACGTCGTCTGCTGGCCCGCCTTGTAGCCACGGTCGTTGTCGCTGGGCCGCCAGATCCGGCGCGCGTGGTAACCGATCGACACGCGTTCACGGAAGTGCTGGCCGGCGAGTCCCGTGACGACGTCCCAGCTGCCGGACCCCATTTGCAGGGCGTAGGGCAGCACGAACGTCGCCGCGCTGTCCGCCGACGTCTCCATCAGGTCGATCGAACCCGTGGGCATCGTCAGGCCCAGCGTGAGGTGCACGGTGTTGTGGGCGTCGGTGGTGAGCGTGTACTGCCCCGCGAGCTCGAGGTCTCCCACGCCGCTGGAGGACATCTGGAATGTGTCGCCGTTTGTGGTCTCGCTGTCCATGCGCACATCCAGATAGGGAACGCCAAGCACGAAAGCGAGGCGAAGGAAAGGCGCGTAGGCCGCCTCGAAGCGGTGCGCCTGCCGCGTCATCGCAGTGGGCACGGTGGCGAAGTCGCGCAGCGCCTTCTCCGCCGAGACCGCTTCGGTGGCGTTGCGCAGGCCGTCGAAGCGAAGGGTCCCGTAGCGGTAGGCGAGCATCCACTGCCCGGCGCGCACGGCGTCGGCGTCGATCACGCCGGCCGGGGCGCGGCCGTCGGGTCGCTCCAGGTAGACGGCTTCGGCGCACGTTGCTGGCACCGCGCCGAGCGCGAGGAGCAGCAGCTCCGCGCTCAGGCATCGCAGGTTGGATAATCGCATCGTCAATTAGACCGCCGTCGGATCGGTGGGGTTGGAGCGCATTGTAGCATTGCCCGGGGGCCGGCGCCACCCCCCACGCGGGACGACTGGCTTTACAGGGTCCCGGAGACTCGCTATACTCCCCGCCATTCGGCATTCGCAGTGCGCCCGGCGCGCCCAGGCCCGTCTTTCTTCCAGGAGCATTCATTCATGAAACGGAAAGCGATCGCCATCGCTGCGGCGGTGGCGGCTGCTATACGACCTTCGGTGGAACGGGCATGGTGCAGATCGACGTATCTGCCGGTCTGATGATCTTGCTCTAGGGGGCTCTGGCGGCGCGCATGCGCTTTCGTTCCATCGTTCTGGCCATGGTTCCGGCCATCGTGCCGGCCATCCTGCTGGCCGCGGCGCTCGCCGTGCCGGGCGCCGCGCGCGCCGACGTCGGCGTCGCGCGGCTCGCCCCCCACGAGGGCAAGACCGTGAGCCGCATCGTCATCTCGGGCAATGCCGTCACGCGCCGCTACGTGATCGCGCGGGAGATCGAGACGGCCGTAGGCGATTCCCTGCGCGTCGCCACCGTGGAAGCCGACCACGTCCGCCTCGAGAATCTCGGCATCTTCGCCTCCATCGACATCGTGCTCACCGACCTCGGCAACGCGGTCGCGCTCGAGTACCGCGTGCGCGAGATGCCGTGGATCATCCCCTACATCAAGTTTCGCTACACGGAGCAGGATGGGTGGTCCCTCGGCCCGGCCGTTTCCTCCATCAACTTGTTCGGTCTCGGCATCCGCGTGTCCGGAAACTACCTCGCCGGTGCGAACAGCCAGTTCACGCTCGGCCTGACGTGGCCGTGGATCACGGGCGACCACGTCTCGGCGGAATTTCACGCCGCGCGCCTCTTCCGCAAGGACTCCTTGAACGAGTTCGACGAGACGAGCGACGAGACCACCGCGTGGATGGGGAGATATCTGGGTCGGAATGGCCGGCTGCGCGGCGGCCTGTCCTACTTCCGCATGCAGGCCGACCGCGACGGCGTCACGCTCACCAGCAACAATGACGACCGCTTCTTCCGCGCCGCGCTCTCCCTGGGCATCGACACGCGCGACAGCTGGCGCAACCCGCGCAGCGGCTGGTGGAGCGAAGCGCTGGCCGTGCGCACCTGGGGCGACGGAAACTGGTGGCTCGGCGAATTGGACATCCGCCGCTACCAGCCCACCTGGCCCTCGCAGGGGCTGGTCCTGGGCATACTGGCCTCGCTCAACTCCGGCCAGGTCGGGGTGGACTTTCCCGGCTACTTGCAGTACCGTCTCGGCGGTGCCAACTCGGTACGCGGCTACGACATCGAAAAGCTCGGCAAGGAGCTCTTCGGCCAGAACCAGTTCCTCACCACCGCCGAGTACCGCGTGGTCGCTATCGATCTCCAGTCCTTTCCCGTGCTCAAATGGGCGGTGAGCGCCGGCCTCTCCCTGGCTGTGTTCGCCGACTACGGGCACGCGTGGAACGGCTCGGATCTCCCCGACGGAGGCGGCAAGTGGGGTTACGGGACGGGGCTGCGATTCCTCGTGCCCGGGGTCGATATGATTCGCACTGACGTCGCCGTCGGCGACGACGGAGTCGTGTATTTCCATCTCGGCGTCTGGGACAAGCTCGCCGCGCAGCGGGAGCGGTTGCGCTGACGTCACCGCTCTACCGCGATTACGAGACCGAGCGAGCTGGCATCGGCGACATGCGCGTGGCGCTCATCAAGGAGGCGCGGGAGATCGATCTCGCGCCCCTCGTCTTTCTGCGGTTTCCTAGAAGGTGAGAATCACGCCCGCCGTGAGGTCGATCTGATTCATGAGCGTGGCGCCCAGGACGGTGAAACACACGCCCGTATTGCTGCAGAAGGAACCGCTGTCTCCCTGGAAGTAGGTCGTCATGAGACGGCTCTGGAAGCGGAAGCCCACGCGCTCGTTGACCATGGTCTTGATCCCGCCCATGAAGCCCCCTCCGTCGCCGCGAGCGTCCGCCCACAACCCCTTTGTCTCGCGTACGCGCCGCTTGGCCATCGCGACCTCGTTGCCAACCTCGTTGTAGGTCACTTGGTCCATGAACGTGCGAATGAGCATCAGACCACGGCCACTCGCCCTGAGCAGACAGTGTGGGTCCCGCGGGTCGGGGTGTTCTTCAGACGCCTGTCCGAGCGGATCACCCGGCTACCGCCCGGCGCCTACCGGGCTAAGTCCTCGATGCCGGTTGGCCTGAAACTTGCAACCCATGGCGGGTTAGGTACGGCATCCGGCTAGCGGATCGCCAAGGCCAGACAAGCGAGGGGACCATTGCCAAAGCCGAAAAGCCTGAGACGGAAGCTGTTTATCGACCGGTTCCAGTACCGGATCATGCTCATTCACCTCGCTCACTTTGCGGCATTCATCGCGGTCATATTCGGGGCGTTGTACCTGCCCCTCCTGATGAGGCTGGATGATACCAGTCTGTCCGCGCTCCAGAGAATGGAGCTGAGCAATCAGTTCCACGCGCAGACTGTCCGACTGATGCCGCTGCTGTGGCTCGTCTTCGGACTTCTCATCGTCAGTTCCGCCATCGTCTCCCACCGGCTCGCGGGCCCTCTGGCCCGAATGCGACGTGCGCTCAGAGAGGCCGCGGAGGGTCATCTGAGCCACGGCCTGTCCATACGTAAGAAGGACTATCTGGTGCGGGAAGCCGAGGCCATCAACGCGCTCTTGACCTCGCTGAACCGGAGAATCGGTGACATCAAGAAGGCCCACCGGAGGGCTGATGCGGCTTTGACGCGGCTGAACGACGCGATGCCCGGCGCCCCCGAAGACACGATGAAGAAGCTGGACGCTCTGCGTGTTGAAATCGACGCGTGGAAGGTCACCCTGTCCGAATTCAAGATGGCCGGCGAAGAAGAGGAGAGAGAAGAGTCGACTCGCACCCGGGAACCTTCACTCAGTGTCTGAGCAGTCCGGCGTTCCCGACGCTATTTCTTCCCGCCTCCCCCACCGTTTCCTCCACCAGGTTGTACGTCGCCGCGAGCGTCGTCCTCGTTGTATATCGCCTTGGGAGGCAGGAAGGCGCCGCTATCCACGAACAGGACCCCGAGGAAAGAGTGGTTGTGGTTGCAACGGAGGTAATAGCCGGCTTCCTGATCGTTGAGATTCTTCTTCTTCCCCCGATTGTCGCTGTCACTGTCGTCCCAGTCGTTGCCATGCCCCTTGTTGTCATCCTCTCCGCCCCCGTAGGAGAATTCGGCGCTCAGAGCGAAATCATTCGTTTCGAACTGCCCGAAGTAGGCGAGGATATCATTGAGCGAATTGGGGTATTCCCCGTTCAGGGCATATTCCGAGTAGAGTGACTGCTGGAGCGCGACGTGGAATGAGATGCACGACGCGAGTAGAGCTTCCTCCCGGGGACGCTTCGTGGAGTGAATCCCGATGAGAACCAACGTCCCAACGATCATAATCGCGATCATGAGCTCCAGCAGGGTAAAACCCGTGCCGGAACGCGAGGGGCACTTGTTGGATGGCGACACACTGAAACCCTGGGGATCTGCCGGGAATGGTACAGGCTTTTGCATCTCGTCGTTCCTCATCACGGTCGCGGAGGCGCCGGGACTTCCCGAGGGAAATGGTTGCAAGAACTGCACCGAACCACTTTGTCCGCTGCTGTTGCGACGGCTGACTGTTAGGCCGGCTTGGGGGTCGAACGAGTGAGCCCTTCCGCCGCGACGCGGAAGGGCCCCGCTCGGCAATGGCTCCGGGGGCAGGATTCGAACCTGCGATATCCACGTTAACAGCGTGGCGTTGTGCCGACTCAACTACCCCGGAATACCGGAAACATGCAGCCAGGCCGGTGCTGGATCAAGATCGATGCCAAAGCCCGCGCGCTAGCCGTACCGTCTTAGCGATCCCTAACTAGGCTGTGAAGCAACGAGAAGATTAACCGTCTTGTGAAAGCATTCACCAGCGTCGCCGTTCGAGGTGCACCCGCCTGACTTGGCTCGACATTTCTTCTTCAATGATCCGAATCTACGTTGAGCGTCGACCGGGCTTGATGTTAACGTAACATGCAACGAAGAATGTCGGGGGTCGCCGATGTGTCATGCACCGCGTTCATGCTCGTGCACCCTCTGTCGGTAGCCGCCGGGGTCGAATCGCAACGAGAGGAGGATCCGGATGCGGATAGTGCTGCTCCCAATCATTGGTCTGTTCATTCTCGCCGGTTGTGAGGGAGATGTCGGACCACAGGGGCCAGGGGGAAAGGCTGGTACCGATTGGCCAGGTCCGCCGCCCGCTGAGTATGTGAATGCCGACGCCGTCGCGGGAGGCGCGGCTTACGCCAAGTGGTGGACGGCGGGGGCCGGTGGAAGCGGGACTCAACCGACTACGACTGCTGGGGCCGACTTCTACCGCTGCAAAGCGTGTCACGCGTGGGACGGTCTGGGTAATGCGGGATCGTATGCGAACCGCACCGGACAGAGCACACTCACACCCACTCGTCCCGACGTCTCTTCGGTCAACCTTCGGAGCACCGCGGCGTCGGAGAGCTACACGGAGCTTTTCAACCTCGTACGGCACGTCGGCGCTCGCGGGATCGATGCTTCGGACAACACACACCCGGATTTCTCGCAAGAATTGACCGATGGTCAGGTGTGGAACATCGTGAAATTCATGCGTGAAGAGTGGGTCAATCCGAACCTGCTATACGACATCGAGGTCTCCGGTCCGGCGATGTACGTGGATTACACGCAAGACCCACCGGTTGTGGTCGCGCCGACGGTGACCTACTCCAACGTCGGCGCTATGGGGGACGAGACGAACGGGCAGGCGATCTTCACCGCCACGTGCGCTGCTTGCCACGGCACCGACGGAACGAGCATCAATCTCGGTGGTAGAAGCCTCGGCCAGTTTATCCGTGAGAAGCCAAACGAAGGCTGGTTCAAGGCGAAGTTCGGAGAAGACCCCGATATGGCTCCAGGTCTGGTCACCTCGACGTCGGACTTGCAGGACTTGTACAAGGCCCTGGCGAATTCGACCAATTACCCCGATCTACCGTAGCCAGCCGCCCGTTGGACAGAAGAGAAGAGCTCCCGACACCACTTCGGGAGCTCTTCTGTTTTTTTCTTGAGGGCACCAACAGCGTGGCGTTGTGCCGACTCAACTACCCCGGAATACCGGAAACATGCAGCCAGGCCGGCGCTGAATCAAGATCGATGCCAAAGGCGGCGCGCCCGACGAGGTACATGACCAGCGCCACGGTCAGGACGGCGAGGAGGTTCAGGGCCAGGCCGGCCCGCGCCATGTCGGCGACGCGCAGGCGGTGGGCGCCGAAGACGATGGCGTTGGGCGGGGTGGCCACGGGGAGCATGAAGGCGCACGAGGCGCTGATGGTGGCGGGCACCATGAGGAAGAGGGGGTGCAGGTCGAGCACCACGCACAGCGAGGCGATGATGGGGAGCACGACCTGCGTGGTGGCCGTGTTGGAGGTCAGCTCGGTGAGGAAGGTGATCATGGTGCACACGGCCAGCAGCAGGAGCAAGGGGTGGACGCCGCGTAGCGCGACGAGCCGGCCGCCGAGGAACTCTGAGAGCCCCGACGCGGTGAAGGCCTGCGCCAGCGCGAAGCCGCCGCCGAAGAGAATGACGATGTCCCACGGGAGCTTCCCCACCGCGCCCGCGCCGAGGAGGAAGCGGCGCTCGGTGCGCGCCGGAATGAGAAAGAGGATCGCCGCCACGCCCACGGACACGGTCCCGTCGCGCACGAAGCCGGCGACGCCCAGCCGCGATGCCCAGCCGCGGATCACCGACCCGCCCAGGTCCACGTCAGCGCGCGTCACGATGAGGGCGACGAACGTCGCGAACACCCACAGCACGACCTTCTCCTCCCACGCCATCGGCCCCAGCGCGCGATACTCGGCGTCGAGCAGCTCGTGGTCGAAGGCGAACGTCTGCCGGCGCACGATCACGAGGCGGAGGTAGGCATAGACGACGGCGAACAGCACGATGGAGAGGGGCAGCGCGAACTTCATCCAGCCCAGAAAAGTGATCTCCGGGGCCCGGGGAAAGCTCAGGGTATAGATGCGCGCCAGCGCTAGGTTGGGCGGCGTGCCGATGAGCGTGGCCATGCCGCCGATCGAGCAGGCGTAGGCGATCCCGAGCAGGAGGGCCACGGTGAACGCGCGCGCCGAGGCGCCGCCTTTGCGCTCGAACTCGACGGCGAGCGCCATGACGATGGGCAGCATCATGAGGGCGGTCGCCGTGTTGGAGATCCAGCCCGACAGGAACCAGCTGGCCGCCATGAACCCGAGGAGCAGGCGCGACGGATCCCGCCCCACGGCCAGGACGATGCGCAGTGCGATGCGCCGGTGCAGCTGCCACCGCTCCATCGCTCCGGCCAGCAGGAAACCGCCGATGAAGAGGAAGATCACGTCATTGACGTAGAAAGAGGCAGTCTCGTTCGCCTCGAGCACGCCGAGGAACGGAAAGAGGACGACGGGAAGGAGAGCCGTCGCGGCCAGGGGGATGGCGTCGGTGAGCCAGTAGAACGCCATGAGGACGGCCACGGCGGCGGTCCGCCCCACCGCGGGCCGAGCGGGGTCCAGCTCGGGCCCGAGCAGCACGGCGAGGAACAGGACGGGGCCGGCGACGATGAACGCCTTGCGCGCCCGCGTGGCGATCCTCCGGGGGGCGCCTTGCATCCTGGGCAGCATAGCAAACGCGGGCTCCCCTGTGTCGCTCAAACCCCGTCGTAGCTCTGCCACAGATAGAGGGTGCCCACGGTACGGTAGGGTCTCCACCGCTGGGCGATGCGCGCCAGGCGCGCCGCGCTCGGTCTTCCCCGCAGACCGTACTGCGCGGCCATGGCCTTGCGCAGCCCCAGGTCCCCCGCGGGGAACACGTCCAGCCGGGCGAGGGCGAAGATGAGGAACATGTGCGCGGACCATTCCCCCACCCCGTCGATGGCCGTGAGACGCCGCATCACCTCCCCGTCGCTCGCGCGCGCGAGCGCGGACGGTCGCGCGCGACCCGACGCGAACGCCTCGGCGACGCTGCGCACGTAGCGCACCTTCGCGCGGGACAGGCCCGCCCGCCGCAGGACGCCGTCGCCGGCGCCGAGCACGTCGCGCGGCCGCGGCGTGCGGCCGCCGCAGAGCGCGTCCGCGAGGCGCCGGTAGATGGAAGCGGCCGCGCGGGTGCTGAGCTGCTGCGAGATCACCGTCTCCAGCATCACCTGGAAGTGGTTGCGCGTCGTCTGCAAGTCGTAGACGCCGAAACGCGCGATGAGGTCCGCCACGACGGGATCGCGCGCGCCCACGTGGCGCACCGCGGCGCGGATCCGGCGGGCGAGTCCGGGCGGTGTGGCTGCATTGCGGGGATCGAGCCAGGCCATCGACGGGGTCGATTCTACCCGGCGGGGGACGCGACCGGCTAGTCCGCGTAGAGCGCCTTCACCCGGCCCCAGC
>JAOTVO010000187.1 GCA_029863355.1 Candidatus Krumholzibacteriia bacterium | reverse complement strand
GCGCAGGAGTACCCCGGCGAGCTCGTCGAGATCATCGTCGTATCCGACGGCTCCACCGATCGGACCGCACAGGTGGTGCGGGAGTTGGGCGACGACGGCGTGATTCTCGTGGAGACCCCGGGCGCGGTGGGCAAGGCCGAAGCGCTCAACCTCGGGGTGGCGCGGGCCTCCAACGACGTGATCGTCTTCGCCGACGCCCGCCAGCGCTTCGAGCCCAACGTCATCGCCGAGCTGGTAGCCATGCTTGCCGACCAGCGCGTGGGCGCGGTGAGCGGCGAGCTCGTCATCGAAAGGGGGGTGGGAAGCGAGGTGGGCGATGGCGTTGGACTGTACTGGAGCTACGAGAAGCTCATTCGGCGCATGGAGAGCAACGTCTACTCCACGGTGGGTGCCACCGGCTCCATCTACGCGGTCCGCAAGGGCCTCTACGCGCCGTTGGAGCGCCACGCGCTCCTCGACGATTTCCTCGTTCCCATGCGGATCGTTTTGCAGGGCTACCGGGTGCTGTTCGTGCGCTCGGCCAGGGCGCACGACCTCGCCTCGGCCACCGTGTCGCAGGAGTTCGCCCGCAAGGTGCGCACCCTGGCAGGCAACTTCCAGGCCATGGCGCTGGAGCCGCGGCTGCTCAACCCCGCCGCCAACCGCGTTTTCTTCCAGTTCGTCTCGCACAAGCTCGCCCGGCTCGTGGTCCCGTACGCGTTCGCACTCGCCCTGGTGGCCAGCGCGCTGGCCGGCGGGTGGTTCTACGGAGCTATGTTCTGGGTGCAGGTGATGGTCTTCGCGGCGGGCTTCCTCAACCACACGCGGATGCGCCAGGGATTCCTGGGGCGGCTCCTGCGCCTGTCGTGGACGTTCACGGTCCTCAACGCGGCGGCGGTAGTGGGGCTCTGGGTGTACGCGACGGGCAGAGAACGGACGGTGTGGAAGAAGGCCTGAGCTACACGCCCGCCGTCCGCTCGAGGAAGCGCAGCGCCAGGTCGACGCCATATCCCGTGGCACCCCTGACGTGGTGCGGGGGACCGGCGGAATCGCTCCAGAAAGTCCCCGCGATGTCCACGTGGATCCACGGCGTGTCCTCCGCGAACTTGCCGATGAGAGCAGCTGCGGTAATGCTCGATCCGTTGCGCCCCGAGTAGTTCTTGAAGTCGGCGATGTCGCCCTCGACGCTCTTGTTGAAGTGCTCGTCCAGGGGAAGCTGCCACGCCGGCTCGCCCACCTCGCGGCCCGCCTCCAGCAGCCGGTCGACGTGCGGCTGGGAGTTGCCGAAGACGCCGGCGATGCGCGTGCCCAGCGCCACGAGCACGGCCCCGGTGAGGGTGGCGAAGTCGACGATGACGTCGGGGGCGAAGCGCCGGCGCGCGAAGGCGATAGCGTCGGCGAGGATCAGACGCCCCTCGGCGTCGGTGGTAATGATCTCGACCGTCTTGCCCGCGCAGGTGGTGATCACGTCGCCCGGCTTGAGCGCGCCGGCGTCGGGCATGTTCTCCACGCAGGGCACCACGCCCAGCACGCGCAACGGCAGCCCCAGGCGGGCGGCGGCCGTGAGCGCCCCGACGACGGTGGCGCCGCCGGCCATGTCGCCCTTCATTTCGTTCATCTTCTCCCACGGTTTGAGCGAGATGCCCCCGGAGTCGAAGGTCACGCCCTTGCCGACCAGGCACACCTGTGGCGCTTTGGCGTGGCGCCTGCCGTACTCCATGACCAGAAGCCGCGGCGCTTCGACGCTCCCCCGAGCGACGCCGAGAATCGCGCCCATCCCCTCGCGCTCCATCTCGCGCCGGCCCATGACCCGGCAGGCGACGCCGTGCTTCTTGCACAGCGCAGCCGCCTCCGCCGCCATGCGCGTAGGCGTGAGCCGGTTGCTGGGCGCGTTGACGAGGTCGCGGACGAACGAGGCGTGCTCGGACACCACGCGCGCGCGCGCGACGGCCGTCACAGCGCGGGCGCGCGCCGCCTCCGTGCGCACGGCGAGCCGGTGCAGGGAAGTCGCGCGCGGTCGCTTCTGCCGCAGGTGGTAACGGTAGAGCCCCAGCGCGAAGCCCTTCACGAAGGCGCCGACGAACAGCGACGGATCGTCGCCCGCGACGCGCGGCCGCACCAGGACGCCCGCGGAGCGCACGCGCCGCGCGTCCAGCGCGCGCGCGGCGGCGCCGGCGGCGATGGCGACCGTTTCGGCGTCCATGCCCGCGCGCTCGCCGAGTCCCACGAGCAGCAGCGGGGCCGAGCGCCGCGACGGAGCGGGCAACAGCAGCGTCTCCCCCAGCGAGCCGGAGAACGCGCGCTTGCCGTACTCCGCCGCGATGGCCGCGCGCGCCGCGCGGTCCAGGCCGGGGTCGGAAGCGCGCCCATCGTCTCCCCGGCACAGGGGAACGACGACGGCGTCTTCCTCGGAGGAGATGCGGTAGGGTTTGATGACGACGGATCGGATCATGCGCGTAGGCCGCGCCGGCGCGCGCCGGTCAGCGGACCACCGTCGATCATAGCGGGGTCGTGGCGGTCGGGTCCAGCGCGATCGCTCAGAAGGCCCAGGTTGCGCCCATCGTGAGGGCGAAACCGGAGTAGTCCACCACGAAGTTCACTTCCTCCGGTTGCCCGAATTCGTTGGTCGCCGTGAGCGGGAAGCGGCTCTGCATCATCTGCAGCCGGCCCTCCGCGCTCACGGCGAAGCGGTTGTTGATGTAGTAGAAGGCGCCCAGCACGGCGTGCACCCCGGCCTCCCCGCTCCACTGGTCGCTCGCGATGGTTGTGGCCTCGCCGGTGTCGTGGTCGGTGCGGACCTCCTCGAACTTCTGGTGGGGCACGCCCAGGCTGAAGCCCCCGCCGATGTAGGGCTGGAAGTCCTTCACCGCGGCATCGGTGAAGTAGTACACGGCCGACAGCTCCAGCGCGAATAGGTCCACGTCGAAGCTGCGCTGGTAGTCGATCTGCGGGGCGAGCACCGAGTCGGGCCGGCCCGGGTAGTCATCCACGAATAGGCCCTCGCCGGTGGAGCGCAGGAGGCTGGCGGAGCCGTTGAGGCGGATCCCGAACTGCGGGTGGACCTTGTGCATGTAGCCGACGTCGAAGGTCAGACCGTTGCCGAAGTCTTCGCTCGTCGCCTCGAACGGGGGGGCCAGAGAGCCGTCGAGGAACTCGATCATCTCGACGTTTCCGGCGCCGCCCAGGAAGCCGACGCGCACCGTGACCGACTGTGGCGGCACGGGCCCGTAGTACTTGCGGGGCTTGAGAATGGGGTCGGCCGCGGCGACGGCGGCGCTCACCAGCGCGACCGCCGTCGCGTAAGCGAGCAAAATCCCTTGTCTGCGCATCAATTAGTCCCCCTTCTGGGTCCTACGTAAGTAAGTCGGAACCCCGCCCCGAGTCAACGGGTCTTTTTCCCTCGGCGCGGCCCGGCCGGCGCCGCAACTCCTTGCCGGCAGTCGCATTGCGGCTCGCGTTGCACCTTGACACGTTCGTCGGCCCGCTGCTACGTTTCCGGGGAGGCCTGGCAAGGACAGCAGCTTGAAGAGAATCCTTTTCGTGTGCTCCGGGAACACGTGCCGGAGTCCGCTGGCCGAGGCCGTGGCCCGAAAGGCCTTTGCCCGGGCCGGACTCGACGTGGTGGTCGCATCGGCGGGGGTGTCGGCGATGGAGGGCGTGCCGGCGTCGGAGAGCTCGGCTCGCGTCGCCCGCGACCATCGCCTCGACCTCTCGGGCCACCGCGCGCGCCTGCTCAATGGCGAGATGGTGTGCGGCGCCGACCTTATCGTCACCATGGGGCGGCGGCATCTCGAAACCGTGGGCGTGATAGAGCCGCTCGCGCTCTCGTACACTCGTCTCATGACGGATTTCTGCGACGACGTCGACGGCGACGTTGCCGACCCCATCGGCGGCGACCACGAGACCTACGAGCGCACCTACCTCACCATAGCGAAGTGCGTCGAGGGTATGGCCGAGCGGCTCGCCGACTTCGAAGGCTGGAAGCGATAGAGGACGTGGCCATGAAGATCGTCATCGGATCGGATCACAACGGCGTCGCCTTCAAGAAGCTACTCGCCGCGCACCTGGCCGCGCGCCACGACGAAGTGGTCGACGTAGGGTCGCGGGACGAATCCAGCGCGGACTATCCCGACTTCGCCTTCGAGGCGGCGGAGCTGGTGGCCAGCGGCGCCGCCGACCGGGGCATCCTCGTGTGCGGGAGCGGGATCGGCATGGCCATGGCGGCTAACAAGGTGCGCGGCGTGCGCGCGGCGCTGTGCCACACGCCGGACGCCGCGCGACTCACGCGCGCGCACAACGACGCCAACGTGCTGGCGCTAGCCGGCTGGCAGACGGCGAAGGAGGACGTGCTGCGGATCGTGGACGACTTCCTAGACACGGCGTTCGAGGGCGGGCGTCACGAGCGGCGCGTGAACAAGATCAAGGACTACGAGGAAGGGCACTGGAAGCCGTGAGAATCGACACCGACACACTGGCCCGCGTCGACCCCGAGATCGCGGCCGCGATCCGCGCGGAGGCGGAGCGCGAGCACGGGACGCTGGAGATGATCGCGTCCGAGAACTTCGTCAGCCTGGCCGTGCTCGCAGCGATGGGCTCGGTGATGACCAACAAGTACGCCGAGGGTTACCCCGGGAAGCGCTACTACGGCGGTTGCGAGGAGGTGGACAAGGCGGAGGAGCTGGCGCGGTCGCGCGCGTGCGCGCTCTTCGGCGCCACCCACGCCAACGTGCAGGCGCACTCGGGGAGCCAGGCCAACATGGTGGCCTATTTCGCCTTTCTCGAGCCGGGCGACAAGATGATGGGACTGTCGCTCGCGCACGGCGGGCACCTCACGCACGGCCATCCCGTGAACTTCACGGGCATGTACTACGACGTCGTGCACTACGAGGTATCGCCGGACACGCGCACGCTCGACTACGGGGCGCTGCGCGATCAGGTGCTGCGCGAGAAGCCGAAGCTCCTCGTCGCCGGCGCGAGCGCCTACGCGCGTACGCTGGATTTTCCGCGCCTGCGCGAGATCGCCGACGCGGCGGGCTGCTTCCTCGTGGTGGACATGGCGCACATCGCCGGCCTGGTGGCGGCGGACGTGCACCCCAGCCCGGTGCCCTACGCCGACGTGGTCACCAGTACCACGCACAAGACGCTGCGCGGCCCGCGCGGTGGCTTCGTCCTGTGCCGGGAGGAGCACGCCGAGCGCATCGACAAGATCACGTTCCCGGGCGTGCAGGGCGGGCCGTTCATGCACGTCATCGCGGCCAAGGCGGTGTGCTTCAAAGAGGCGATGGGCGAGGAGTTCCGCGCCTACCAGCGCCAGGTGGTGGCGAACGCGCGCGCGCTGGCTGCCGGGCTCATGGCACGCGGCTACGACGTGGTGACCGGCGGTACCGACACGCACCTCTTCCTCGTCGATCTCACCGCCAGGGGGATTTCGGGGAAGAAGGCGGAGGCGGCGCTCGAGCGAGCGGGCATCACGGTGAACAAGAACACCGTGCCCTTCGACCAGCGCAGCCCGTTCGTGACGAGCGGAATCCGCGTGGGCACGCCCGCGCTCACCACGCGTGGAATGAAAGAGCCCGAGATGGAGCGCATCGCCGAGCTGATGGACCGGGTGCTGGCCGACCCCGGG
>JAOTVO010000186.1 GCA_029863355.1 Candidatus Krumholzibacteriia bacterium | reverse complement strand
CCTGCGCGAGGAAACCGGGCGGGCCGCGGCCGGCCGCGGCGCGCCGTGGCGGCGGCTGCGCCGGCAGGCGGGCGGAGGCCCGGCCGCGTCTCTGCGCGCGGCCCTGGCCGAGGCGGACGGCGTGTTGGGTGGGGAAGCGAGAGACCGCTTCGCCGTGTACGTGCCCCTCTTTCGCGGCGCGAAGTGCGTGGGCTTCATCGGCTTGGGCGAGAAGATCTACGGGGTGGGGTACAGCCTGGAGGAACTGGGGTATCTCTCGGTGTTGGCGACGCAAGTCGGCGCCGCCCTGCACAACATCGCCCTGCTGGAACAGAACGTGGAGCGCAAGTTGTTCGAAGAGGAGCTGAGGATCGCGCGCAAGATCCAGACGCAGCTCTTGCCGGGCAGCCCGCCCGTGCTGGACGGTTTCGACCTTTGCGCCACCACGGTGCCTTCTCGCTACGTCGGCGGCGACTACTACGACTTCGTCGTCGTCGAGGGGAAGTGGCTCGTGCTCGTGGTGGCCGACGTCTCGGGCAAGGGCATCCCCGCATCGATCCTCACCGCGACGCTGCAGGCGACGGTGCGATCGAACGCCGACGCGCAGACCGATCCGGAGCGCATGATGACCCGGCTGAATCGCCTGCTCTATCGCAACACGTCGTCGGCCGAATTCGCCACGCTCTTCTACGCCGTGGTCGATCTGGAGACGGGGCGCATGCGCTACGCCAACGCCGGGCACGACTTCCCGCTGGTCGCCTCCAACGGGGGGGTGAGCGAGCTGGGCGAGAGCGGAATCGTGCTGGGCTGCCTGGAGGAATTCGACTATACGGTCAGCGAGTTCGCGCTGCCGGAGGCCAGCGCGCTGGTGGTCTACACCGACGGCGTCACCGACTCGCAGGCCGGCGACGGGAGCTCGTACGGCACGGTCCGCCTCAAGCGCGTGCTGAGCGAGCACGCGGCCGGCTCGGCGCGCGACATCTGCCAGTCCATCGTGCGCGACGTGCGCGCCTTCTGCACCCCGGAGGCGCAGGACGACCTGACGCTCATGGTGCTCAAGCGCGGTGCGTGAACGACCGAGGATACTCGGGATCGATCCGGGCGCGCGTCGCGTGGGCCTGGCCGTCAGCGACCCCTTGGGAATCACGGCGCAGGGGCTGGAGACGTTCGACCGCCGTCGCGACGGCGACCTGTTCGCACGCCTCGCCGAGTTGATCGCCGGCTACGAAGTGGCGGAGGTCGTGGTCGGCCACCCGCTCTCACTCTCCGGACGCCCCGGCGCCGCGGCACAGGCCGCCGCCGCGCTCGCGCGCGAGATCGAGCGGCGCCTGGGCGTGCGCGTGGTCCTGTGGGACGAGCGGCTCTCCACCGCGGAGGCCGAGCGAACGCTCGCCGGCACGCGCGCGCGCAAGGGAGCGGCCGACCGCGTGGCCGCCGTCATCATTCTGCAGGGCTACCTCGACCGGCAGCGCGCGAGCGGCGGCGCGGAGGAGGCATGAGGCGGGCGTTAGCGATCATGGCGATCGCCGCGGCCGCCCTGCTCGCCGGGTTCGCGGGCACGGTGTGGTGGGAGGTGCGACGGCCCCCCGCACAGCGGCGGGGCGAGGCGGCGCGCGTGACCGTGCAACGCGGCGAGCCCTTCTCGCTTCTGGCGGGGCGGTTGGAGCGGGCCGGCCTGGTGCGCCGCGCTCGCCCGCTGGTCGTTTACGCCACGTTGACGGGCGGGGACCGCGCCGTGCAGTCAGGCACCTACGCGTTTACCATCGGCGAGCGCCCGGTCGACATCCTCCGCCGCCTCGCGGCCGGCGACGTGCTGCGCGCGCTGGTGACGATCCCCGAGGGGTGGACGAAGTGGGAGATCGCGGGCGCCTTTGGCGCGGCCGCCGTGGACTCGGCGGCGCTGCTGGAGGCCATTCACGACCCCGGGCTGCGCGAACGGCGGCGCGTGGAGGCCGAATCGCTCGAGGGCTACCTCTTCCCCGATTCCTACCTGGTGCCGTGGGGTGCGACACCGCTCGACGTGGTGCGCCAGATGCTCTCCCGCCTCGACGAGGTGTTCGACGCGGAGCTCGTCACGCGCGCTGCCGAGGTGGGCATGACGCCGCACGAGGTGCTCACGCTCGCCTCTATCGTAGAGGCGGAAGCCAGCATCGGGGAGGAGCGTGCGAGAGTGGCCGCCGTTTACCTGAACCGCTTGCGCCGGGGCATGCGCCTGGAGGCGGACCCCACCGTGGCCTACGCCATGGGCGGGTACCGCGGCCGGCTCCTCTTCGAGGATCTCGCGCTCGAGAGCCCCTACAACACCTACCGTCGCGGCGGGCTGCCGCCGGGTCCGATCTGCAGCCCCGGCGAGGCGGCCATCCGCGCCGTGCTCTACCCCGACTCGACGAGCCGCGACCTCTATTTCGTTGCGCGCGGCGACGGCGGCCATGTATTTTCCGAGACGCTGCGCGAGCACAACGATGCCGTGCGCAGGCTCCGCGCGCTCCAGCGCGAGGCGCGCCGGAGCGGCGGGGGGGACGCGCGGCGGTGAACGAAGCGATGAGAGCGATCCTCAACGAGGTGCCGGCGCCGTTGCGCGCCGATCTGGACCGCCTGTGCGGCGTGATCGCCGCCCACGGACCGATGGCCGTGGCGTTTTCCGGAGGAGTCGACTCGGGACTCCTGGCCTACGTCGCGCACCGCGTGCTGGGCGACCGCATGACGTGCGTCGTCGGCGTGTCCGCTTCGCTCGCCGCCGGCGAGGAGCGCGGGGCCATCGCCTTTCTCGAGCGACACGGCATCCCGCACGCGCGCGTGGAGACGCGGGAGATGGACGACCCCGCCTACCGGGCCAACGGCCCGGACCGCTGCTATCGTTGCAAGCACGAGCTGTTCGCGCGCATCGCGTCGTCGCCGCACGCCGCGCGGTTCCCGCGCATCGCCTACGGCGCCAACGTGGACGACCTCTCCGATTTCCGTCCGGGCGCGCGCGCGGCTTCCGAGCGCGGCGTGGTGGCCCCGCTGGCCGAGGCTGACTTCGACAAGGCGCGCATCCGCGAGACGGCGCGCGCGCTCGGGTTGGCGCTGTGGGACAAGCCGGCGGCCCCGTGCCTGGCCTCGCGCGTCCCTTATTTCTCGGCCGTCACGCCGGAGAATCTGCGCCGGATCGAGCTCGCCGAGGGTGCCCTCGACGCGCTCGGCTTCGCGTCGCGGCGGGTGCGCGACCACGGCGCGCTCGCCCGCGTGGAGCTGCCGCTCGCCGAGCATCCCCGCGCGCGGTCGGCGGCGATTTGGCGTGAAATCGAGAACCGGTTGCGCGCGGCGGGGTACGAACGGGTAGAGCTCGCCCCCGACGGGCTGTGCAGCGGGCGGCTCAACGAGGCGCTGCGCGCGGGCGAGGCTTGACGCGGGCGCGCCGCTGTGGTGTGATCCGGGCGCGATGACGATGGCCAAGACCACGACACAGAAGTTCCGCTGGAAGCTGTTCATTGCCGGCCTCGCCAGTATCGGCGTGGGCTACATCCTCCTGGCGATCGGCGACATCACGGTCGCCCCCGTGCTCCTGGTGCTGGGGTACTGCGTCCTCGTCCCGCTGGCGTTTCTCTAGGCGGCGGCCGATCACGGGCGAATAGCTCAGTCGGGAGAGCATCTGCCTTACAAGCAGAAGGTCACAGGTTCGAGCCCTGTTTCGCCCACCACGCACCCCGCCGAGCCGGCCGGCCGCCCGCGGCCGGTGCCTCCCCGGGGCTGGATCGCATCGATAACGATGATAACGGCTTAGCCTGCCAGGGCGCCGGGTCGGGCGCGATCCGCCACTCCGGGACCGCCGCCGCCGTTTCGCCCCACTTCCCCACAACATTGTCGATTGACTTCCGCGGCGTCCCTGTGCTACAATCCTTCCCGGTCGAGTAAGGTGTCGTTTTTGCCAACTGGTGGAGGGAGGTCAGCGTCGACGGTCACTCGCTTTGGGTGATCGGGGGCGCGGTGCCTCTAAAGGCTATCTCACCACACTTTTTGGAGGTGTAGGTAATGTCCAAAGGTAAGCTCGTTGTCTTTTCGCTGATGGTGGCGGCGTTGCTGTGTTGGCAGATTCTGCCGACGAGCGTCGAGACTGCCACCAGCGGAGTTGTTCATCCGTGTAGCTCGACGGCGTCGATCGCCACCGGCGGTGCCTGCCTGCTTTCCTGTCCGTTCGGTGACGGGGAGGCTCTGACCACGGTCAGCGCCATCATCACGTTGACCGTGAAGGACGGGACCGGCGCGCCGGTCGTCGGAGTGCCCGCCGGGGACGTCTGGTTGATCGGCTGTACAGGCGGCCTGACGCTTTGCGGTGGCTCCGGTTCGAGCAACGCCGACCTGGCGACCGACGTAACCGGCACGACCACGATGAGTGGTACGCTCGCCGTCGGGGGATGCGACACGGCAGTCAAAGTGGTCGTTCAGAACACGGTCCTCGCCAATCCGCTCAACTGCGCGCAGGATCTCTGTCTCGCGCTGGAAGTGCGCAGCCCGGATATCGACGGTGACCTGACCGTGGGCACGATCGATTTCGGTCTGTTCGGGCTCGACTATCCGTCGCCCCCGAAGACGTACAATCCGTGCATCGACTACAACTGCGCTATCGACCTCCCCGGCCCCCCGGCCGTCATCATCGGGGTCGTCGACTTCGGGTTGTACGGGTTGCACCACTTCCACAACTGCTAGTTCTGGACGTGATGCCGCACGAGGTTGTCGTTACGAGGCCTGTGTTGACTCCTTGAAATGGATTAGCGACTTGGGTATTGCACGTTAAGGAGTGTTGGCCATGAAGAGTGTTCTGGCAGTGGTTCTCGCAGTCGCGCTCATCGGCTTGGGTGCGCACAGCGCGAACGCCCAACTTCCGTATGTGCAGGCTTACTTCAGTGTAGACCCGTACACGACGGGGATGAACTGTCCTGGACCGGGGACGCAGGAGCTGTTTGTGGTTGCTCACAACTACAATACGTTCCTGATTGCCGCCGAGTTCAGTGTAAGCCTGCCTCCAGCTCTGGCGTATCTCGGGTTCACCTCTTCGGCTCAGCTGTCTATCGGTGACCCAGTGCTCGCCATTGGCGGAGCGTCCGCTCCGGGCGTCACGCTGAGCTGGCCGTATCCGCAGAACGCGTTCGTTCCGTTCCTTTTCGCCGTCCTCCAGTGCTTCTGGACCTGCGACGATTGTCTGGGTGGCCCTGAGCCCTTGGCGGTTATGCCGCACGGGGTGTCACAGTCCCTGACGATCGTCTCTTGGCCGGCGCTGGTTGCCGATACGAGAGGCATCGGGATGGTCTCGATCGTCTGCCCGGATCCGGTTCCGGTAGAGGAGACGAGCTGGGGTCAGATCAAGGCGCTGTACGAAGAGTAGGCTGTACGAAGAGTAGAATGTGCGATTGTGGCGGCTGGATGAACCAGAGGCGTTCATCCGGGACTGAGGGACACCGGTTCATCCAGCCTTGCGTTTAGAGACAACTTCAGTCCCAAGGTAGGGAGTGAAATATGAAAAAGGTTCTGTTACTCTCTCTGGCTGTCCTGATGGTCGCGAGTATGGCGTCCGCTCAGGGGTTCTTCGGGATCTATTCCGATGCTGACACCTACGGGGACTGCAACCTCGAGGACGTCTTTGGGCTGTGCCCGGT
>JAOTVO010000185.1 GCA_029863355.1 Candidatus Krumholzibacteriia bacterium | reverse complement strand
GTGGGGTGGGGATGGATGGTGAGGGAGAGGTCGGAGGCGAGCGCACCCATCTCGATGGCGAGCACCCCCTCGGCGATGAGCTCGCCCGCGCCCGCGCCGACCAGGCCCACGCCGAGCACGCGGCCGCTCTGGGGATCGAGCACGAGCTTGGTGAGGCCGTCGGTGCGCTCGAGCGTGACGGCGCGGCCGGATGCGCCCCAGGGAAACTTGGCTACGGTCACCTCGCGTCCGCGTTCCTTCGCCTGCGCCTCGGTGAGACCGGCCCACGCGATCTCGGGGTCGGTGAAGATGACGGCCGGGATCGCCGCCGGCTCGAAGGCCACCTTCTGGCCCGCGATCGCCTCGACGGCCACGCGCCCCTCGTGCGAGGCCTTGTGTGCGAGCATGGGCTCGCCCACCACGTCACCGATGGCATAGATCGACGGCTCCGCCGTGCGGCGCTGCGCGTCTACCTGTATGAAGCCGCGCTCGTCGCGCTTCACCTTCGTGCGCTCGAGCCCGAGCCCGGCGGAGTTGGGTTTGCGCCCGACCGACATGAGCACCTTGTCGTAGGTGATGGGCGCGGCGGGGGCGTTCTTCCCCTCGAAGGAGACTTGCACACCAACTTTCTGCTCGCTCATGCCGGCCACCGTCGTCTCCAGCAGCACCGATTCGAAAGCGGCGCGCACGCGCTTCTCGAGCACCGCGACCAGGTCGCGGTCGGCGCCGGGCAGGAGTCCGGGAAGCATCTCGACTACGGAGACGCGCGTGCCGAGTGCCGCGTAGACCATGCCCAGCTCCAGGCCGATGTACCCGCCGCCGACGACGAGCATGGTCGCGGGCACGTCGGCTAGCGCGAGCGCGCCGCTGGAGTCGATCACGCGCGGCGACTGGACGCTCAGCTTGGGCAGCACCGCCGGCATGGAGCCGGTGGCCACGATGCAGTGCTCGAACGCCACCGTCTGTGATCCACCGCCCTCCAGGGTTACCTCCAACGTGCGCTCATCTTTCAGAACACCCGTGCCGCGCACGAATGTGATCTTGCGCGCCTTGGCCAGCTGTCCGACGCCGCCGGTGAGCAGCGCGACCACGGACTCCTTCCACGATCGCAGCGCTTCCAACGAGACTTCCGGCTTGCCGAAAACGACGCCCATTTTCTTGGCCGCGTCCGCCTCGTGCAGGAGCTTGGCCACGTGCAGGAGCGCCTTGGAGGGAATGCAGCCGCGGTAGAGGCACACCCCACCCGGATTCTCTTCCTTGTCGATGAGGGCCACGCGCATCCCCATGTCGGCGGCAAGGAAGGCGGCCGCGTAGCCGCCCGGACCGCCGCCGAGGACGGCGAGCTGATAGGAATCGGACTGCGCCATCGGTGCGTCCTACCCGTCGATCGCGATGAAGATGGGGTCCTCGAGCGCCTGGCAGATCCAGCGCAGGAAGCGCGCCGCCTGCGCGCCGTCGATCAAGCGGTGGTCGTAGGAGAGCGAGAGGGGCAAGACCAGTCGCGGCACGAAGCCGCCGTCGCGCCAGACCGGCCGCATGGCCGCGCGCGACACGCCCAGGATGGCCACCTCGGGGTGGTAGACGATGGGTGTGAAGCTGGTGCCGCCGATGCCGCCCAGGTTGGACACGGTGAAGTTGCCGCCCTCCAGCTGGTCGGGCGTGATCTTCTTGGTGCGCGCCTTCTCGGCGAGTTGGGCGAGCTCGGCCGAGAGCTCGATGACATTCTTCGTGTCGGCGTCTTTGACCACCGGCACCAGGAGGCCGCGCTCCGTGTCCACGGCCACGCCGATGTGCACGTACTTCTTGTAGACGATCTCCTGCGCGGCCGCGTCGATGGAGGCGTTGAAATCCGGGAAGCGCCGCAGTGCCGACGCGCTCACTTTGAGCAGGACGGCCGTCATCGTGAGCTTGCCACCGGCGGCCTCCGCCATCTTGGCGTAGCGCTTGCGCGCCTGCTCCAGCTCGGTGACGTCCGCCGCGTCGTGCTGGGTGACGTGCGGCACCGTGTTCCACGCCGCCGCCATGTTGCGCGCCATCACGGCGCGCACCTTGGACATGGGCACGCGCTCGACGGCGCCGAAGCGCGCGAAGTCCGGAAGCGGCCTTGCAGCCGCGGCCGGCGCCCCCGGCACCGCCGCCGCGCTCGCGCCCGTCCCCGCGCGCGCGATCATCGACTTCGCGAAGCGCTGCACGTCGTCCGCCGTGATGCGCCCGCCCGTGCCGCTCCCCGGCACCGCGTGGATGTCGATCCCCAGCTCGCGCGCCAGGCGGCGCACCGTCGGGGAGGCCGCCGGCGGCTCGTCGGCGCGGCGCTTGGCCTCGCGCACTTCGTCGGCCACCGCGACCACCGTGCGGTCCACGTCTTCCACATCCGATGGCGCCGACGCCGCGGGTGCGGGTTCTTGCTTTCTCTCTTTCGGCTCCGCCGCCTCCTCCACAGGTGCCTTCTGCTCTGCTGCCTTCGGCTGCTCCACCGGTTTCTCATCCGCCTCCGTCGCCTCCCCCGCGCCTTCCGAATCGATGCGCACGATCACGTCCCCCACGTTGATCGTGTCGCCTTCCTTGACCAGGATCTCCTTCACCACGCCCGCCGCCGTCGAGGGCACCTCGAACACCGCCTTCTCCGTCTCCAGCTCCACCAGCGACTGGTCCACCGCGACGCGGTCGCCCACCGCGACGAGCACCTTCACGACGTCGCCGGTGGTGACATTCTCGGATATCTCGGGCAATCGGACTTCAGCGATCACGGACCTGCCGCCTTCCCTCTAGTCCCGCATCGGGTTCTTCTTCTCCGGGTCGATCCCGAAGTCTTTGATGGCCTCGCGCAGCACGGATTCCTTCACATGCCCGTCGGCGGCCAGCGCGCGCAGCGCGGCCAGCGCGATGTAGCGGGCATCGACTTCGAAGAAGTCGCGCAGGCCGGCGCGGTTGGAGGAGCGGCCGTAGCCGTCGGTGCCGAGAGTGTGGAAGCGGCCGGGCACCCAACGGGAGAGGGCGGCGGGGAGCATCTTGACGTAGTCGGACGCGGCCACGTAGACGCCGCGCGTGCCGCCCAGGACCTGCCCGATGTGGGGCACGCGTTTCTCGCCCTTTTGCAGCAGATCCTCGCGCTCGCTCTCCATGGCGTCCCAGTAGAGGTTCTTGTAGCTGGTCACACTATAGACGTCCGCGGGAACGTCGTAGGCATCCTCGAGGATGCGCGCCGCCTTGAGGGTCTCATTCAAGATGGCACCGCTGCCGAAGAGGTGCGCCTTGTGGGGGGCGTCCTCGGCGGCCGACGCGCGGAAGCGATACATCCCGCGCAGGATCCCCTCGCGCGCGCCCTCGGGCAAGGGCGGGTTCTTGTAGGCCTCGTTCATCACGGTAATGTAATAGAAGAGGTTCTCTCCCTTCTCATACATGCGCACGAGGCCGTCGCGGACGATCACGGCCAGTTCGTAGGCGTACGCGGGGTCGTACGCGAGCAGGTTGGGAATCGGATAGGCCAGGAGGTGGCTGTGGCCGTCCTGGTGCTGGAGGCCTTCGCCGGCCAGCGTCGTGCGCCCGGACGTCCCCCCGAGGAGGAAACCCTTGCAGCGCATGTCGCCGGCCATCCAGATGAAGTCGCCGATGCGCTGAAAGCCGAACATGGAGTAGAAGATGAAGAACGGGATCATGTTGACGCCGTGCGTGGCGTACGCGGTCCCGGCGGCGATGAACGACGCCATGGACCCGGCCTCGGTGATCCCCTCTTCGAGCATCTGCCCGTCGACGGCCTCCTTGTAATAGAGGAGGCTCTCCCTGTCGACGGGCTCGTAGAGCTGACCCAGGCTCGAATAGATACCCACCTGCCGGAAGAGCGACTCCATGCCGAAGGTGCGCGCCTCGTCGGGCACGATGGGCACGACGTGCTTGCCCACGCCCTCGTCCTTGAGGAGCTTGGATAGCATGTGCACGAAGGCCATGGTGGTGGCCACGTCGCGCTCGCCCGTGCCCTGGTAGAACTCCTCGAAGAGGGATTCGGGGGGCGCGGCGAGCGGCGGCGCGGCGGCGCGGCGCTCGGGGACGAAGCCGCCCAGCGCCTCGCGGCGCGCGCGCAGGTACTGGATCTCCTCGCTGTCGTCGGCGGGACGGTAGAACGGCGCCTCGGCGACGTCGTCGTCGGAGATGGGGATGCTGAACTTGTTGCGGAACTTCCGCAGCTCCTCCTCGTTGAGCTTCTTCTGCTGGTGCGTGATGTTCCGCCCCTCGCCGCTCTCGCCCAGGCCATAGCCCTTGACGGTGTAGGCGAGGATCACGGTGGGCTGGCCGCGGTGCGCGACGGCGGCCTGGTACGCGGCGTAGACCTTGTCGGGGTCGTGGCCACCGCGGTTCAGGGTGCGGATCTGCTCGTCGGACAGACTCTCGACCATGGCCAGGAGCCGCGGATCGGCGCCGAAGAAGTCCTCGCGGATGTAGCCGCCGCTCTCGGTGACGTACTTCTGGAACTGGCCGTCGGGGACCTCGCCGAAGCGCTTCACGAGCTGACCCTCGGTGTCCTTGGCGAAGAGCGGGTCCCAGTCCTTCCCCGTGATCACCTTGATCACGTTCCAGCCGGCGCCACGGAACGCCGCCTCCAGCTCGCGGACGATCTTGCCGTTGCCGCGCACGGGGCCGTCGAGGCGCTGCAGGTTGCAGTTGATGACGAAGATCAGGTTGTCGAGGCGCTCGCGCGAGGCGAGCGTTATGGCACCCAGCGACTCCGGCTCGTCCATCTCTCCATCGCCGAGAAACGCCCACACGCGCCGCTTCGACGTGTCCAGCACGCCGCGGTGCTCGAGATAGCGGTTGAAGCGCGCCTGGTAGATGGCGGCCAGCGACGTGAGCCCCATGGACACCGTCGGAAACTCCCAGAAGTCCGGCATGAGCCACGGGTGTGGATACGACGAGAGCCCCCCGCGCAGCTCGCGGCGGAAGCTGCCCAGGTGTTCTTCGCTCAGGCGCCCCTCCAGGTAGGCGCGCGCGTAGATGCCGGGCGCCCCGTGGCCCTGGAAGAAGATGATGTCGCCGCCTTCCGGGTGGTCCTTGCCCCGGAAGAAGTGGTTGAAGCCGACCTCCCACAACGTCGCCGCCGAGGCGTAAGTGGAGATGTGCCCGCCGATGCCGGGATCCTCGCGGTTGGCGCGCACCACCATGGCCATGGCGTTCCAGCGGATGATGCTCTTGATGCGCCGCTCGACCACGCGGTCGCCGGGATAGGCAGGCTGCTCCGAGGCGGGGATGGTGTTGATGTAGGGCAGGCTGCCGGGGAAGCTCGTGCGCACGCCGTAGCTGTGCGCGCGATCCTCCAGACGCTGCAGGAGCTCGCGCACGCGCCCGGGCCCCTCGGTCTGGCGGACGTAGTCGAGCGACTCCAGCCACTCGCGGTTCTCGGCGCTGATCGCTTCGGGGGAAGCGGCGCCGGCGTCCGCGGTCGGTTCCTTGTCGCGCTCCGCCGCTTCGCGCTCGGAGCGATCGCGTGTCGTGCCCATGGCTACCCCACGATACGAGAGGGCCGGCGCCGCGTCAATACGCGCGGCGCGGGGATGTTTCACCAGTACTTCTCTACGTGGAGGTTTCCCGGCCGCCGGGCCGTGTGCGTGCGAAAGCCGCGTCCCACCAGCGTCGCTTCCAAGCCATCGACCATGTCG
>JAOTVO010000184.1 GCA_029863355.1 Candidatus Krumholzibacteriia bacterium | reverse complement strand
GGCGGTCTCTACGAACCGCCTGAAGTTTAGCCGCTTTTCCAGCAGGGCGAAAGTGATGACCTTGAGCGTCTGCGCCATCACCGCGGCCACCAGGGCCGCCACCGCGGGTCGCGCAACTACGAGATCGGGGGCCATTGCCTCAGGCACTCCGTTCCACCATGAAGTCGATGAGCAGGCCGAGGGGCGCCTCCGCCGCGCCGGCCGGCAAGAGCGCCCGAGCCCGCCGGCCCAGCTCGCGCGCTTCCTCCCGAGCGGCCGCGGGGCCCGTCACGGCCGGATACGTGAGCTTTCCGCCCTTGGCGTCCTTGCCGGGCGTCTTGCCCAGGGTCTCGCGCCGCCCCTCCAGGTCGAGCAAATCGTCGACGATCTGGAACGCGCGTCCGGCCAGAAGCCCCGCCTCGAGCGCCCGTCCCCGCTCGTCGCCGCCGGCGCCCGCAACGACGGTCCCGATCTCCATCGCGGCGGCGATCAGGCGGGCGGTCTTGTGCTCGTGGATGCGTGAGACCGCCTCGAGGTTCCGCGCCGGCGGGGCGAGGTCCAGCGCCTGCCCCGCGATCAACCCCCGGTTCCCGGCCGCACGCGCCAGGGCGGCCACCGCCGAAAGCGTGACGTCGGCGGTGACGCCGGCGTGCCGCTCCGGCAGCGTCGCCAGGATCTCGAAGGCCAGCGCCTGCAGGCCATCGCCCAGGAGCACGGCCGTCGCTTCTCCGAAGCGCCGATGCGCGCTCGGCTTGCCGCGGCGCACGTCGTCGTCGTCCATGCAGGGCAGGTCGTCGTGCACCAGCGAGTAGGCATGGATGCACTCCACCGCGCACCCGGCGTCGAGCGCGGCGAGACGATGATGGCCCGACACCGCGTCGTGCGTCCACAGGCAAAGGAGGGGGCGGATGCGCTTTCCCCCGCCGAGAACAGCGTAGCGGATGGCCTCTTGCATAGGGGCGTGGGCGCCGGCGAGCGCGTCCACCAGCTCGCCCAGCCGGCGCTCGACGGCCTCGCGGTCGGCGCGCCCGGCCACGTCCATGCGCTCGGCCGCGCTAGCGCTCATCCTGCCACTCCTGCGTGCGCAGGCTCCCGTCCTCGGCCGCCCCGAGGAGCTCGCGCACGCGCGTCTGTGCGCGGTCGAGGATCTCACGGCAGCGCTTGCCCAGCGCTAACCCCTCTTCGAAGCGCGCCAGCGCGCCCTCCAGGGTCTGCTCGCCCTTTTCCAGCTCCGCCACGATGGCTTCGAGACGCGCCATCGCCTCTTCGAGCCCGATCTTCTGCTGCTCTTCCGTCATGTCCGTCATGCGCTACCCTCCTCGACCCGCGCCGGCACGTCGCCGTCGCGGAAGGTCACGCGCAGTCGCCCCGCCGCGAGCGCTTCCGCGCGGCTGCGCACGAGGCGTCCCGTCGTGCGATCGGCACAGATCGCGTAGCCCCGCTCGAGAATCGCCCGCGGGTCCAGGGCGGCCAGTGCCGCCAGGCGCGCCTCGAGGGTTCCCGCGCGCGCGCGCACCATGGCCGCGACCTCGCGGGAGAGCCGCTCGGCGGCGTGGTCCAGGCGCTGCAGCCCGCGCTCGATGCGCGCGCGCACCTCGCCCAGCGCGTAGCTCTCCAACAGCCGCTCCAGACGCGCTCGCCACAGCGCCAGCGCGCTCGCCATGCGGCCCTGCAGGCGGCCCTCGAGCGCCGCGACCGCCCGCTCCACCTCGCCGCAAAGCGGGGCAACCAGCTCGGCGGCGGCCGTTGGCGTGGCCGCCCGGCGGTCGGCGGCGAAGTCAGCGATGGTGACGTCGGTCTCGTGCCCGACCGCGCTCACCACGGGGATCGTACAGCGGCGGATGGCGCGCGCCACCGTCTCTTCGTTGAACGCCCAGAGGTCCTCAATGCTCCCGCCGCCCCGCCCCAGAATGACGACATCGGCGGCGCGCGCGACCGACAACGCCTCGAGCGCGGCGACGATCGCCGGGGCGGCGGCCGCTCCTTGCACCGGAACCGGCGCGAGGAGGATCTCCGCGCAGGGCCACCGGCGCCGCAACGTTGAAATGATGTCCCGCACGGCCGCTCCCGTCGGAGACGTGACGACGGCCACGCGGCTCGGGTAACGCGGCAGCGCCCGTTTGGCCGCTTCCTCGAACAGGCCCTCCGCGGCCAGGCGGCTCACCAGCTCGCGGAATCGCCGCTCGAGCGCGCCCAGCCCCGCTTCCTCCAGGGCCTCCGCCACCATTTGAAACCTGCCCTGCGCCTCGTAGACGGTCAGGCGCCCGCGCGCGACGACCTGAAGTCCGTCGGCCAGCTCGAGCGCGGCGCGCGCGGCCGTGGACCGGAAACAGACCACCGAGAGCTGCGCCGCCTCGTCCTTGAGCGTGAAGTAGAGGTGGCCGGAGCTGGCGCGGCGCAGGTTCGAGATCTCGCCGGTGACGGCGACGGACGCATAGCCCTTCTCCATCAGCCGGCGGACCTCGCCGACGATATCCGTCACCGAGTAGATACGCTCTTCAGCGAAGGGCATTCGAGGTCTCTCGTCCGAGCTCCCAGGCCCGGTAGGTGTTCGCCATGAGCATGGCGACGGTCATGGGCCCGACGCCGCCCGGGACCGGCGTGATGAAGGCCGCCTTGCGCGACACGGGGTCGAAGTCGACGTCCCCCACGACGCGGTATCCCTTCTTCGCCGTTGGGTCCTCGACGCGATTGATGCCCACGTCCACCACTGCCGCACCCTCCGACACCATGTCCGCCGTGATGAAACGCGGCACGCCCATGGCGGCGATGACGATGTCGGCCGAGCGCGTCACCGCGGCGATGTCGCGCGTGCGGCTGTGACAGATGGTCACCGTGGCGTCGCCGCCCGGCCCCTTGAGCGCGAGCAGCAGGGCGACGGGCTTGCCCACGATGACGCTGCGGCCGACGACGACGGCGTGTGCCCCCGCCGTCTCTACGCCGTGGCGCAGGAGCAGCTCGCGGATGCCCAGCGGCGTGCAGGGCACGAAGCGGGGGTTGCCCGAGGCGAGTCGGCCGAGGTTCATGGGGTGGAAGCCGTCGACGTCCTTGCACGGGTCGATGGTCGCGATGGCGCGGTCCGCGTCTACCCGCGCGGGCAGGGGAAGCTGCAGGAGGATGCCGTCCACCGCGGGGTCCTCGTTGAAGCCGCGCAACGCGTCGAGCACCTCCTGCTCAGAGGCGTTCTCGTCCAGGTGCAGGCCGCGCGACTCGATCCCGCAGGCCGCGCACGCCTTGGCCTTGGCGCCCAGGTAGACCTTCGACGCTGGATCCTCACCCACGCGCACCAGCGCCAGCGTCGGCTTGCGGTGGTCGCCGATCCCGGCCACCTTGCGCGCGATCTCGCCGGTGATCGTCGCCGCCGTTTGCTTGCCGTCGAGCAATGTCATGTTTCCTCCACTCGCCACTGCAGGTGCCGAAGCGAGACCGCGCGCCCGCTCTCCTCGTCCACGTCGGCCACCACGAAGTCGCAGCGGACGTCTCCCTTGGCCACCTCGAACCGCGTCGGGCGCACGTGGAAGAAGCGCCACAGCACGGCGTCGCGCTTCATCCCCAGGACGCCGGCGTAGGAGCCCGTCATGCCCACGTCGGTGACGTAGCCGGTGCCCTTGGGGAGCACGCGCGCGTCCGCCGTGGGCACGTGGGTGTGGGTGCCCAAGACGACCGATGCGCGCCCGTCGAGGTGCCACGCCATGGCGATCTTCTCACTAGTCGCTTCCGCGTGCACGTCCACCACGACGATACGCACCTCGCGCGGAAGCTCCGCCAGCAGGCGGTCCACCGCGCGGAACGGGCAGTCGATGGGTGGCATGAACACGCGGCCCTGCACGTTGAGCACGGCCACCGGCGGCGCCACCCCCTCCACGACCGCAAAACCGCGGCCCGGCGCGTCGGGGTAGTTGGCCGGGCGCAGGATGTTGGTCTTCTCGTCCAGGAGGGCCACACCCTCGGGCTTGTCCCAGACGTGGTTGCCCGTGGTAAAGAGGCGCACGCCGGCGCTTTCCAGCTCGCCGATACCCTTGCGGTCGATGCCGAACCCGCCCGCGGAGTTCTCCGCGTTGGCCAGCACCAGATCGGGCTCGAGCTCCGCGCGCATGCGCGGGACCAGCGCCGCCACGGCCCGCCGGCCCGGACGCCCCACCACGTCACCGATGAAGACGATGCGCAACCGGCCTTCTCCTAACGCGCGTACTCCGTGGCGCGCGTCTCACGAATGACGACGACCTTGATCTGACCCGGGTAGTCGATCTCCTTCTCGAGCCGGCGCGATATCGCGTAGGCCAGCTCGGCGGCGCCCTCGTCGTCGACCTTCTTGCTGCTCGCGATGACGCGCACCTCGCGTCCAGCCTGAATGGCGTAGGATTTCTCCACCCCTTCGAAGCCGTCGGCGACCTCCTCGAGCTTGGCCAGACGCTTCACGTAACCCTCCAGCGACTCGCGCCGCGCGCCGGGTCGGGCTCCGCTGACCGCGTCGGCCGCAGCCACCAGCGGGGTGTACAGCGAGGTGGCTTCCACGTCTCCGTGGTGCGCGCGAATCGCGTTGACGACCTCGTCGGGCTCGCCGTTGCGGCGGGCGATCTCGGCGCCGATCTCGGTGTGCGAGCCCTCCGTCTCGTGGGTGACCACCTTGCCCACGTCGTGGAGCAGGCCCGCGCGCCGGGCGATCTGCTGGTCGAGGTTGAGCTCCGCCGCCATGACGCCTGCCAGGTACGCCACCTCCGTCGAGTGCTTCAGGCAGTTCTGCCCGTAGCTGGTCCGGTACTTCATCCTCCCCACCAGCTCGATCATCTCGGCCGACATGCCGTTGATGCGGAGGTCCATGCACGTCTGCTCGCCGGTCTCGCGGATGCGCGTCTCTATCTCCTCGCGCGTGCGCGCCACCACTTCCTCGATGCGCCCGGGGTGGATGCGCCCGTCGCGCACGAGCTTCTGCAGGGACACGCGGGCGATCTCGCGGCGCACAGGATCGAAGGACGAGATGATCACCGCCCCGGGGGTGTCGTCGATGATGACGTCGACTCCCGTGGCCATCTCGAAGGCGCGAATGTTGCGACCCTCGCGTCCGATGATGCGGCCCTTCATGTCGTCGGCCGGCAGATCGACGACGGACACGGTCGTCTCGACGCACTGCTCCGCCGCGTAGCGTTGGATGGCCAGCGCGATGATCTTCTGGCTCTCGCGCTCCGCCTCGCGCTCGGCCTCATCGCGGATCTCGCGCGCGCGACGCGCCGCTTCCAATCGGGCCTCGTCCTCGAGATTCTTCAGCAGAACGCGCTTCGCTTCCTCCTTGCGTAGACCGGCGATGCGCTCCAACTTGACGTTCTGCTCGTCGATGAGCCGGTTGGATTCCCGGAGGCGCTCGTCGAGCACCTTCTGCTTGGTCTCCAGCGCTTGCGCCTTCTCGCCCAGGGTCGCCTCCTTGCGCTCCATGAGGTCGAGCCTGCGCCGCAGGTTGCCCTCCCGCTCGGCGAGGCGATCCTCGTCCCCCTTCAACTGTTCGCGCTTGCTCTTGCTCTCCTCTTCGAAGCGAACCTTCATCTGCAGGAAGGCGTTTCTCGCCTCGAGCTTGGCCTCCTTGCGCACGGCCTCCGCGGCGCGCTGCGCGTCCGCGATGAGCGACTCGCCGAGCTGCTTGGCGTCCGCGACGCGGGAGGTGGCCAGGCGCCGGCTGGCC
>JAOTVO010000183.1 GCA_029863355.1 Candidatus Krumholzibacteriia bacterium | reverse complement strand
CGGCTGCGGCACCAGTTGGCACGCCGGATTGATCGGCGAGTACGTGATCGAGGAGCACGCGCGGCTGCCCGTGGAGGTGGAGTACGCCTCCGAGTTCCGTTACCGCAACCCCATCATCGATCCGCACACCATCACGCTGGCCATCAGCCAGTCCGGCGAGACCATCGACACGCTGGAGGCGATGCGCGAAGCCAAGCGTCGCGGGTCGCGCGTGCTGGGCATCTCCAACGTGGTGGGCAGCACCATCGCGCGCGAGTCCGACGGCGGCGTCTACATCCACGCCGGTCCCGAGATCGGCGTGGCGTCGACCAAGGCGTTCACCTCGCAGGTGACCGTGCTCTCGCTGCTCGCACTCCTGCTCGGCCGCCTGCGCGTGATGTCCAAGCGCGAGGGACAGGAGCAGATCGCGCACCTGCAGAGGCTGCCCGATCAAGTCCGCGCCATTCTGGCCAAGGACGACCAGATCCTCTCCATCGCGCAGGCCTACTGCAACGACACCAACTTCCTCTACCTGGGCCGCGGCGCCAACTTCCCCGTGGCCCTGGAGGGGGCGCTCAAGCTAAAGGAGATCTCCTACATCCACGCCGAGGGCTACCCCGCCGCGGAGATGAAACACGGCCCCATCGCGCTCATCGACAAGAACATGCCCGTGGTGGTGATCTGTCCGCGCGACAACGCGTACCAGAAGATCGTGGGCAACATCCAGGAAGTGAAGGCGCGCAAGGGGCGCCTGGTCGTGATCTGCAACGAGGGCGACACCGAGGTGGCCAAGATGGCCGACCACGTGATCGAGATCCCCACCACGCTCGACTTCCTCTATCCGATCCTCACGGTCATTCCGCTGCAGCTGTTGGCGTACCACATCGCCGTGCTGCGCAAGTGCGACGTCGACCAGCCGCGCAACCTGGCCAAGAGCGTGACGGTGGAGTAGCCGTGGGCACGCGACGCGAGCGCATCCAGACCGACCGCGCGCCCCAGGCGCTCGGCCCCTACAGCCAGGCCATCCGCTCCGGAGACTTCGTGTTCTGCGCGGGGCAGGTGGCCATCGACCCGGCCACCGGCGCGCTCGTGGACGGCGGCGCCGCCGAGCAGACGCGGCAAGCGATGCGCAACCTCACCGCCGTGCTCGAGGCGGCGGGCCTGTCGCCGGCCCACATCGTAAAGACCACCATCTTCCTCGTCTCCATGGACGACTTCGCCGCCGTGAACGCCGTCTACGCAGAGAGCTTCGCGGCGGATCCGCCCGCCCGCGCCACCATCGCGGTGGCCGCGCTGCCACTGGGGGCGCGCGTGGAGATCGAGGCGATCGCCCGCGGCTAGCGCCGCCGCGTTTTTCGCTTTCTCGCCCGACACCCGTTCTGCTATATTGTCCAGGCCGTCCATGCCCGCAAGGGTATGCCATGTAATGAGATGGAACAGAAATCGCGCGGGAATGGATAGGTCCTGGTGGGCCTCGGGGACTTCAAATCCTCTCGTCGGGCGTAACCGTCCGAGGTGGGTTCGATTCCCACACATTCCCGCCAGTTTCTCCCTGTGGGCGGCGCTCCTGACCGCTCTGGTACTGGGGGCGTGCCCGCGCGCGGAGGCGTCGCCGGCGCCGGCCGCCGACAGCACGGCGGCGTCGACCCCGGTCGACGAACGCGCGCAGCTCAAGGAAACCCTCCAGAACATGAGCCGCAGCGAGGTGGAGGCTGCCACCGAGTGGGAGCGCCGCAAGGTCCCGCGCGTGGCCATGCTCTGCAGCGCGGTCCTGCCCGGGCTCGGGCAGACGTACAACGGGCGCCGGCTAAAGGTGGGGGTGATGGTGGGGTTTGCGTCGTTCTACTTCGGCAACGTGTTCATGAACTGGAAGTGGCACGAGCGCGCCCTGGCCACGCGCGACCTCTTGCCCGAGGGAAGCGCGCAGTGGCACTTCCAGAACCGGCTGGCGGAGTACCACGAGGAGCAGGCAAAAGACTACCTGTGGTGGTCCGGCGCCGTGTGGCTCATCGGCATCCTCGATGCGTGGGCGGACGCACACACGTACGACGTGCGCGCCTACGAGCCGCACACGCCGGGCGGGCAGGACGGCACGACCATCGATGTGGGGACCCGCGCCGGCGGCGTGTTCGTCGGGATGTCCATCGGTTTCTGAGGCAGCGATCGTTATGACCTTCGAGCAGGAACGCATACGCAACTTCTGCATCATCGCGCACATCGACCACGGCAAGTCGACGCTGGCCGACCGCCTGCTCGAGATCACGGGCACGCTCGATGCCAAGCAGATGCGCGCGCAGGTGCTGGACACGATGGATCTCGAGCGCGAGCGCGGCATCACCATCAAGAGCCACCCCGTGCGCATGGTGGCCCAGGACGACACCGGCGAGCGCTACCTGCTCAACCTCATCGACACGCCGGGGCACGTGGATTTCACCTACGAGGTGTCGCGCAGCCTCGCCGCATGCGAGGGCGCGATACTCGTCGTGGACGCGGCGCAGGGGATCCAGGCGCAGACGGTGTCCAACGTGTACCTCGCCGTGGACAACGGGCTGGAGATCGTGCCCGTGATCAACAAGATCGACCTGTCCAGCGCGCGCGTGGATGAGGTCGCGCAGGAGATCGTCGAGCTCCTCGGGGTGCGCGAGGACGAGATCCTCCGGGTGAGCGCGCGCGACGGCACCGGCGTGCGCGAGCTGATCGGCGCGGTGATCGCGCGCGTTCCCCCCCCGCGCGGCGACCGCTCGGGGAGGCTTCGCGCCTTGGTCTTCGACTCCTTCTACGACTCGTACAAGGGATCGGTGACCTATATGCGCGTGTTCGACGGGCGCCTGCGCAAGGGCGACGCCGTGCGCCTGCTGTCCAACGACAAGACCTTCGAGGTGATGGAGACGGGGTACTTCCGCCTGGCCATGGAGCCGGCGGACGCCCTGGAGGCGGGCGAGGTGGGCTACGTGGTGACCGGCATCAAGAACATCAAGGACACCAAAGTGGGCGACACGATGACGCTGGACGCCGAGCCGTGCGCCGCGCCGCTGCCGGGATACAAGGACATCAAGCCCATGGTCTTCAGCGGCCTCTATCCCGTGGACTCCGACGACTACGAGGAAGTGCGCGACGCGCTGGAGAAACTGCAGCTCAACGACTCCTCCTTCATCTTCGAGCCCGAGACCTCGGCGGCGCTGGGCTTCGGTTTCCGGTGCGGCTTCCTGGGCCTCCTGCACATGGAGGTGATCCAGGAGCGGCTCGAGCGCGAGTACCGGCTGAACTTGATCACGACCATGCCCAGCGTCGCGTACGAGATCGTGCACAGAGGCGGAAGGACCGCGGAGGTGGACAACCCGGCCTGTTTTCCCGGGCCCGGAGCGGTCGAGGTCGTGCGAGAGCCGGTGGTGCGGGTGGAGGTGATCACCCCGCCGGAGTACGTGGGGGCCATCATGAAACTAAACCAGGAGCGGAGGGGTATCTATCTATCGATGGAGTACATCGCGCAGGATCGGGCCGTTCTGCGCTACGACATGCCGCTGGCCGAGATCCTCATCGATTACTATGATAAGCTCAAGAGCATCAGCCGCGGCTACGCCAGCCTCGACTACGAGTACGTGGGCCACCGCGAGGCCGACCTGGTGCGGCTGGATATCGCCCTCAACGGGGACCCCGTGGATGCGCTGTCCATGATCACGCACCGGGAGAACGCGTACTACATAGGGCGGGACTTGGCGGGCAGGCTCAAGGACGTCATCCCGCGCCAGCTCTACGAGGTGGCGATCCAGGCCTGTATCGGAAACAAGGTGATCGCGCGCTCCAACGTGAAAGCGCTGCGCAAGAACGTGACGGCCAAGTGCTACGGGGGGGACATCACGCGCAAGCGCAAACTGCTGGAGAAGCAGAAGGAGGGCAAGCGGCGCATGAAGATGGTCGGCAAGGTGGAGATACCCCAGGAAGCGTTTCTGGCGGTGCTGCGCCTGGAGCGCTCGAGCTGAAGGGAGAGCAACGTGGCTGCCAGGAAGCGCAACAAGTCCATCGTCAGGGAGTACGCGGAGATCATCGTGCTCGCGGTCGCGCTCGCGCTGTTCGTGCGCACCTTCTTCGTGCAGGCATTCCGCATACCGTCGGAGTCCATGGAGGACACTCTGCTGGTCGGCGATTTCCTCTTCGCCAACAAGTTCCTCTACGGGCCCAAGCTCCCGTTCGTAGACGTGCGCCTGCCCGCCATCCGCCAGCCCCAGGCGGGGGACATCATCATCTTCAAGTATCCGGGCGACCGCAAGACCGACTACATCAAACGCTGCGTGGCCGTGGAGGGGCAGGTCGTGGAGCTGCGTGGGGAGACGCTCTACGTCGACGACGATCCCGTCGAGGAGGACTTCACGCAGTACAGCAACGGCTCCAAGCTGCTGCGCAACTACGGCCCCTACACCGTCCCCGAGGGGCACGTCTTCATGATGGGCGACAACCGCGACAACAGCGCGGACAGCCGCGCCTGGGGGCCGCTGGACAAGCGGCTGGTGAGCGGCAAGGCGATGTTCATCTACTTCTCGGTGGACAAGGAGACGCGCTCGATTCGCTTCTCGCGAATCGGCGACATCATCCGCTGATAGACGCCATGCGGGTGCTCTCCCTCTACGTCCACGTCCCCTTCTGCGAGCGCCGTTGCTCCTACTGTTCGTTCTACCACATGCGCGCGAGCGCCGACCTCGAAGACGCCTACGTCGGCGCGCTGGAAGAGGAGATCGCGCTGGCGCTTGGCGGCCCGGGCGAGCCCGTGCGGCTGCGGAGCGTCTTCCTCGGCGGCGGCACGCCCTCGGCGCTCTCCCGTCCCGCGCTGACGCGCGTGTTAGCGGCCATCTCGCCCTACACGGACGCGGCGGTGACGCGCGAGTTCACCATGGAGCTCAACCCCGAGGACGTGGACGACGATCTCGTCGCCTTCGCGCGCGACGCGGGCGTCGACCGCGTCAGTCTGGGCGTGCAGTCGATGCAGCCCGCCGCGCAGCGGGTTCTGCGCCGCTGCTCCCCGGAGACCAACCTCCGCGCCATCGACACGGTGATGCGCCGATTCGACAACGTGAGCTTCGACGTGCTCCTCGGCGTGCCCGGGGGAGGCCCGGACGGCCTGTGCGGCACCATGGACACGCTCGCCGCGCGGCGGCCGGCGCACTTCTCCGTCTACTGCCTGGAGCCGGGCGGCGACATGCCCGCCGCGGCGGAGCGCTTCTTTCGAGGCGTTGACTCGGAGCGGGCTGCGGAGGAATACTTGAGCATGTGCGGCCGGCTGGGTGAGCTGGGCTACGCGCACTACGAGGTGTCGAACTTCGCCCTGCCCGGCCGCGAGTCGATTCACAACGCGACGTACTGGGACGGCGGCGAGTACGTCGGCGTCGGGCCCGCGGCCCACTCCTACGTGGGCGGCGAGCGCAGCTACAACGCGCCCTCGCTCGCGGACTATCTCGAGCACCGCGGCGGCGCGCGCGCGGCGGCGCGCATCGTGGACCCGATGGATGCCGAGGCGCGGCGGCTGGAAGAGGCGATGCTGGCGCTGCGCACGGCGCGCGGCATGACGCTGGCGTCGACGGACGGCGAGGTGGCGCGGGAATGCGCCCGGATGGGGCTGGCCCGCATCGAGGACGGAAGCGTACGCCTCACGGACCGCGGCTTCCTGCTTCTCGACGCCGTCGTGCTGCGCCTCGTCGGCGCCG
>JAOTVO010000182.1 GCA_029863355.1 Candidatus Krumholzibacteriia bacterium | reverse complement strand
TGCGCGACGTGCAGTTCGTGATGAAAGACGGCGTCGTGTTCAAGCGGGACGGGGTGATGACGCCCGCCGGGTTCTTCCACGGCGGGCCGGTGAACGGTTGGAACATCCGATAGACCGCCGAAGCCCCGATGCCACTCCCCTTCCGGCGTCGGCTGTTTCTGGCCGCGGTGGGCCTCGGCACGCTGCCCGTGGCGGCGGCACTCGTGTTGCTCGCGCTGCAGATGCGATCGGCGGCGTCGCCGGCCGGGCTGGGCCAGGCGCTCGACGAGATTGCGGCGACGGGCGGCGGACTGATCGCGCAGGTCGACACCGCGGCCCTCGATTCCGCGGGACGCGCGGCGCTCACCACCCACGTCACGACGATCGCCCGCCGGACGCGGCTGGCGCATCGGGCCGCCACGTTGAGCCGCACGGCCGCCGCCGGGCTGGCGGCCGTGACGCTGCTGGTGGCGGCGCTGGTGGTCGCCGGGTCGCTCGTGCTCGCCCGGCGGTGGTCACGCTACGTATCCACGCCGGTCGAGGAGCTGGTGGACTGGGTGGGGCGCGTGGCGCGGCGGGAGCCGCTGCCCGTCGCGCACGCGGGCGGCGCACCGGAGTTCGTGGCCCTGCGCGACGCCATCCACCAGCTGGCCGACGCGCTCGAGCGGGTCCGGCAACAGGAGCTGGAGCAGGAGCGTCTGCGGGCGTTTCGCGAGACGGCCCGGCACGTCGCCCACGAGATGCGCGGTCCCGTCGCTGCCGCTCGACTCGCGATGCATCAGCTCGCTGCCGGCGAGCGGGATCCCGCGCTCCAGGTGCTCGGTGACGAGACGGCCCGGCTGGAGCAGATGGCGCAGGAGTTCGCGGAGTTCGGCCGGCTGCCGGAAGGGCCGGAGACGGCGGTGGACGTGGAGGAGCTGGTCGAGACGGTCGTGGCCGCCTCCACCGCCACGTGTCCCGTCTCGCGGAACATCGAACGGGGTCTCCTCGTCCGTGGTCATTACGAGCCGCTGCGCCGCGCGGTGGAGAACGTCGTCCGGAACGCTGTGGACTTCACTGGTCCGGCGGGCATTGAGATCGTCGGCCGCCGGACGGCCGGCGCAATCGAGATCCGGGTGCGCGATTTCGGCCCCGGCGTCCCAGAGGACGCGAAGGAGCGGATCTTCGACCCCTACGTCACGACCCGGCCGGGGGGCACCGGCCTCGGGCTCGCACTCGCGCGCCAGACTGTCACGGCCCACGGCGGTCGCGTGGCCGTGGAAGACGCGGCCGGCGGAGGCGCCACGTTCGTAATCACGCTGCCGGGGGCGCCATGACGCGGGTCCTCGTCGTGGACGACGAGCGCAACCTGCGCCGCATGCTGCGGGCGCTGCTCGAAGCCGAGGGGTACGAGGTGGACGAGGCGGAGAACGGCGAGGACGGACGCGCCCGTGCCGCCGCGGTCGCGCCCGACGTCGTCCTGCTCGACCTCGTGATGCCGCCCGGTCCCGACGGACTCGCCGTACTGGAGCGGGTGCGGGCCGATCACCCGGACTGCGCGGTGATCATGATGAGCGGCAAGGCGACGCTGGCCGACGCGGTGCGTGCCACCAAGCTCGGGGCGTTCCAGTTTCTCGAGAAGCCGCTGAGTGCCGAGGCGGTCGTGACGACCGTGCGGGCGGCCGCGACCCTGGCCCGCACCCGCGCGGACAATCGCGCGCTCCGAGCGCAGCTGCCCGAGGAGTGGGAGATCCTGGGCGACTCGCCGCCCATGCGCGAGCTCGCCACGTTGATCGCGCGGGTCGGACCCACGTCGTCGCGGGTGCTCATCGTCGGCGAATCCGGCACGGGGAAGGAGCTCGTGGCGCGTGCCATCCACGCCGCGAGCCCCCGCGCCGCCCGTCCCATGGTGAGCGTGAACTGCGCCGCAATTCCGCGGGAGCTGGTGGAGAGCGAGCTGTTCGGGCACGAGAAGGGCGCGTTCACGGGAGCCACGCAGCGGCAGCAGGGGCGGTTCGAGCTGGCGCACGGCAGCACGCTGTTCCTCGACGAAATCGGCGAGCTGCCGCTCGACGCGCAGGCCAAGCTGCTCCGGGTGCTGGAGGAGGGTTCGGTCCGTCGCGTGGGGGCCGACCGCCCCCGACCGGTGGACGTGCGGGTCCTCGCGGCGACGAACCGGGATCTCGAGGAGGACGTGCGGACGGGCCGGTTCCGCGACGACCTCTTCTTCCGGCTGCACGTGCTGCCCATCCGGGTGCCGCCGCTGCGCGAGCGGCTGGACGATCTGCCCGTTCTGGTGCGGCATTTCGTCCGGGTCGCGGCCGCCCGCGGCGCGCGGCGCCCGCGCGACGTCACCGACGACGCGCTCCGTCGGCTGCGGGTGCATCCGTGGCCCGGCAACGTGCGCGAGCTGGCGAACGCCATCGAGCGGCTCACGATCGTCGGGGGCGACGGACCGGTGACCCGAGAGGAAGTGGATGCCGTCCTCGGGTCCCCACGGCCGGAGGTGTCCGGCCGCGGCGGTGCGTCGGAGGCCCGAGGACTCGCTGCGGCGCTGGCCGAGTACGAGCGGACGCTCATCGAGCGGGCGCTGCGGGACGCCGGGGGCAGCGTGGCCGAGGCCGCGCGCCGGCTGGATACCGACCGCGCCAACCTGTATCGCCGCATGCGGCGGCTCGGTCTGCGTCGGACCGACACGGACGCGTGACGGAGCGACACGCCCCGCGCGCGGGCGCGGTCCCGCGAATGTCATGAGGAGACAACACTTAGCTCACTCGCGCAACGCGGCACGACCTCTGCCCCTTGGCGGACTCGGAGGTCGGGATGATCAAGACCATGTTGCTCGTGCTCGCCGTGGGCACGCTGGCGCTGCTGGGGTTGCGCGATCGGGACGGACCCCTGGCCCGCGCGGCGGTAGGGGCACACGCGCTGGGGTACGCGGTCCGCGTCGACGTGACCCTCCTCCGCCGGGCCGCGGTGCGCACCCGCCCGGCCCCGGTGCCGCGCACGGATCGCTGCGTCACCGCAGCCGATACCGTGTGGCTGGTGGCCCAGTGACGCCCCCGCGCCTGGCCCTCGCCGCGCTTCTGGCGCTGGGGATCGTGGTGCCGCTCAGGCCCGCCACGGCCCAGGACACCGTCATCGTCTCGCAGCAACGCACCGTGCTGCGGGGCTCGCGCATCGAGCAGTGGGCCGTGGATCGGTTCAACGCGCCCGGCACGCTGCACGCGTTCGGGCGGCTCACGATCGAGCGCGGCCGGTACGTCCCCGGGCACGTCGCTGTGGTCGACGGGCCGCTCCTGGTGGAAGGGACGATCGGCGGCGACCTCGTCGCCATCAACGCCGACGTCACGCTCGCGGATGACGCGGTGGTGGAAGGCGACGTCGTCGTGCTGGGTGGCGCGCTCGACGACGCGTCCGGCGCGCGCGTGCTGGGCAGCAGTCGGCGCCACGCCGAGCGCGTAGCCGTCCGACGCGTGGGCGATCGGCTGGAGCTCGTGGAACCGTCGCGCTCCCGCGCCGATCGGCGCACGCGGCGGTTCGACGACCGCGAGCGCGGGCGCGCGTTCCTCGTGGTGGGCGCGGGCGGCACCTACAACCGCGTCGAAGGACTTCCGCTCCGCCTCGGCGCGGGGGTCGAATGGCAGGCGCCGGGGGTCACGGGCCGGATCCGCGGTTATGGCGTATTCCGCACCGCGGGCGACTTCAAGGGAAACCGCCGCGACATCGGCTACTACGCGGATGGACGTCTCAGGCTCGGCAACCGACCGAACCTGTCGCTCGGCGCACGCGCGTACGATCTGGTCGTGCCCACCCAGGACTGGCCGCTCACGCGCCACGAGGCAGGCTGGGCCACGTTCCTGCTCCATCGCGATTACCGGGACTATTTCCTCCAGCGCGGCGTCGCCGGACTCCTGCGGTTCGAGCCGGTCCGGTCCATCGCCCTCACGGGGGAGATCGCGCGGGTCGACGAAACCAGCGTCCTCGCGCGCGATCCCTGGACGCCGTTCCGGAACGACGAGGTGTGGCGCGACAATCCCGTGATCGACGAGGGCGACTTCACGCTCTTCACCGGCACGCTGGAATACGATTCCCGCACGTCGGATCGGACGTCGCCTTCGGCCACGTTCATCCGCGCGACGTGGGAGCACGGGATCGGCGAGAACCTCGTGGAGCGGCCCTTGCCGCTCGCCGTCCGGCCCCCGCTCCCCACGGCCGACTACACGTTCGACCGGGCGTCCGTCGACGTGCGGCGCTACCAGCGGATCGGGTGGGCGGGCCAACTGCGGCTGCGCGGATTCTGGGCCGGGTCGGTGGGCGACGACCCGCTCCCCGTCCAGCGGCGCTTCTCGCTCGGCGGGCCCGATCCCATGAACGGTTACGGGTTCCGCGCGTTCGCGTGCAACGCGAGCGTGCCGGACCCCGCGCTGCCGGGCCTGTGCGATCACGTGCTGCTGTTCCAGGCGGAATACCGCGGCAGCTTCGGGCTCGATTGGATCGGGTTCGACCATGCCGCGGGACCTGGCGCCCGCGGCCGCTCCGCGCCGCAGGGCGCGCGGTCCGACTGGTGGGATGACGGCTGGGACTGGGACGACTGGTTCTGGCTGGAGGGCCCGACGCTCGTGCTGTTCAGTAACGCCGGGACCGGATGGCTCGCGAGCGACGACGGTCCTGGCACGCTGCGCTGGGATGTGGGCGCCGGGCTCGAGTTCGGGAGCGTCGGGGTCTACGTCGCCAAGGCCATTCGGGAGGGCGAGCCCGTGCGCGTCACGTTCCGGATCGAGCGGCGGTTCTGAGCGTGCGGCACGCGGCGCTCGTGCTCGGGGGGGCTCTGCTGGCAGCCGCGACGCCGCTGGTGGGGCAGCAACGCCCCCGGCTCGAGGTCGATCTCCGGGCGTCGGACCCGGATCCGCCCGAGGCCGTCATCAGCTTGAAGGACCTGCTCACCGAGGACCGCTTCCTCAGCGCCATACGCTCCGGGTTCCCACTCTACTTGGCCTACACGGTCGAGTTGCGCGAGTCGCGGCCGCTGTGGGACCGCGACGTGGAGCGCTGGGTGTGGGAGTACGTCGTGCTGTACGACCCCGTGCGCGGCTCCTACGTGCTGGAGGATCCCGATGGCACCGAGGAGATCCCCGATCGATCGGTGCTCGAGCGCAAGCTCGGGCTGGTGTACGTCGTGCCGCTCCGCCCGGACCGTCCCGGGCGGTACCACTACCGGGCCACCGTGACGGCGCGGACGCTGACGGATGAGGACGTGGACGAAGTCTACGCGTGGCTGCGGGGCGACGATATCGACGCCGCACGCCGCAACCGGCCGGGATTCGTGACGCGGGCGGCGCGCAGGCTGTTGGTGCAGGTCGCCCCGCTGCCGCGGCTCACGCTGGAGGGGCGCACGGCGGGGTTCACCGTGGCCCGCTGAGCACCTCGTGCCACAGCAGCTCGTCACCCCGGAACACGGTGCGCGCCACGAACGGCGTCTCGGCCAGGAGCAGCGGGAACCAGTGCCGGTCGTCGGCCCACATGCGGTCGTACGGCATCCTGTCGGCCGGCACCCACAGCGGCAACGCCTCGGCGGTTTCCCTGGGCTCGCCGGAGAGATCGTCCGCCCGGAACACGTGGATGTGAATCGACGGGCCGTCGAGCACGTGGAACAGCACTTCCCCCACCTGGCGCGCGGTCTGCGGGGTCACGTGAAGTTCTTCCTCGGTCTCGCGCACGGCGGCG
>JAOTVO010000181.1 GCA_029863355.1 Candidatus Krumholzibacteriia bacterium | reverse complement strand
CATGACGAGCCGGAAATCGACCTGGATCCCCCCGTTTACGAGCTTCTGCCGGGGCGCGTCTTCCGAGATGTTGGTGACGATGGCGCCGCCGAAGAGGGCGGTGCGCATCCACGTGCAGTAGAAACTAGGGATACCGACGCGCTCGAAGCGCCAGGGGGGAAGGGTCCACTCGAGCTGGGCCTTGCCGAAGCGCGTACCGGAGATCTCGCTGATCTCGGCGCCGGGGAAGGGATCGTAGTCGCGGTAGCGCTTGGGCTCCAGGTGGTCGACGGTGTTGTTCTGGAAGCCGCCGAAGTAGAAGTTGGCGAAGGTGTCCTCGGGGTCGCCGAGGGAGTAGCCGGCGGACCCTCGCAGCCAGACCGACGAGTGGTCCAGCGGCGTGTGCACGCCCAGGTCCAGGCGCCCGCGGAATTGGGAGTAGAACTCGCCGTTCACATAGTTGCCAGCGTAGCCGAGGTTCCACCTGGTTCCCTTTTCCTCATCTACCGCCCCGATGGATTTCCGCACGCGCTTGTAGTCGAGCGCCGCGTAGAGCGTGGCCAGCTCGTCGTAGGTCGCGGGCACGTCTTGGTGGAAGGGAACCTCCTCCAGGTCGCCGAAGTACGCCGCCGTCACCGTATACTCGAGGAAGCGCGGCTTGTCGATGATGATGTAGTCGTTGCGCGAGAGTGAGAACGAGTAGCCCTTGCGGCTGGTGCGGCGCGGCCCGAAGAGGTCATAGAAGTCCGCGCGGTTGTACGTCGCCTCCAGCGTCCACGGAAAGTGGCGGTAGTCGAGGCGCGCGTGCAGGCGTTCGTCGGCGGCGATGTGGCTCCCGCCCGTGTAGGACGCGGTGACGCTTCCCCCGTGCATTCCCAGCGGATCCATGAAGTTCAGGCGCAGGCCGACCGCGCCGAAGTGCTTGTAGCCCTCCACCACGGGGTACGCGGACGCGACGGTGACGCTTTTCACCTTGTTGTACTTGCCCCGGTAGGTCACCACGGAGTCCAGATCCACCGCGCGCGGCGAGCCCAGCTTCCACTCTTTGACCACGGGATGCCGGCGCACGATCTCGTTGCCCAGGTAACTCACCGCGTTGACGTCCTCCAGCACCTGCATGGGAATCACTACCGGCCTCAGCCCCTTCGATGTGTACCGGTAGACGATGAGCGAGTCGTCGCCCACGGGAATGGGGCGGAAGTATCCGGTCTCGCAGTTGCTCATGCAGTCCATCGTCGAGCGCTCGAAGTCGAAGCGGAACACGTTGGACACGCCGGTCTGGTACGACGTCCCATAGAGGTAGCGCCCGTCCGCGGAGAACACGAAGTTGGCCGGCGCCGTGTTCGTGAACTCCCAGAGGACGTCGTAGGCCGCGTCGCCCCCCAAGAGCGACGGCAGGTGCACGCGGATGAGCTTGGTGCGCCCGGTGACTTCGATCATGGACGCGGTCAGGTATTCCCCGTCGCGCGAGATGTCGATGTCGAAGATATCCTTCCCGTATGGCATCACCAGGACGTCCTGCACACAGTCCCAGGAATCGTACGGGGGCCGGATGCGAACCAGAATGGACTTCCCATTGTGGTGCTGCACGCCCCACACGGCGCGGTCGGCGCGGTTGAATACGAGGTCGCCCGTGCGGTTGTTCGCGAGCAGCGCGCGCATCTCACCCGTCTCGACGTTCACCGCGTGGAGGTCGCGCCAGTGTTTGCCGTTGTTGGTCGTGAAGAAGAGCGTACGGCCTTCCTCGTCGAAGGCCAGGGAGGTGACATAGTAGAGCGCCGGCGTCTGCACGTCGCCCAGGCGCCGCGCCGCGCCCGTCGCCAGGTCGATGGCGGCGAGGTGGGCAAAATCGCCGGGATAGTTCACCGCCGCGAAAAGGCGGTTGCTGCGGCGGTCGTAGAACCCGCGCGACGCCGAGCCCATCGCGCGACCCGCGATGGGGCGCTCGGCCGTCACCGGATACGCGCGCACGGCGGCCAGGTTGTCGGCCTGCCAGCCTCGCTCCCACGCGATCCACTTCTTCCACTCGCGATGGAGCGACTCGCCGTACACGCGCTTGAAATCCGACGCGAAATAGCCCTTGGTTCCCTGCCTCCGGTTGACCCAGTCGATCACCGTCTCCGGTCCGTACTGCAGCGCCAGGTAGCTCATGAAGCGGGTGCCGTAGAGGTAGGAGTTCTGTCCGATCTGGAAGTCGGAGGTCGTGCCCTCGCTCTCCAGCCCCACCACGTCGTAGAAGTAGGCGCCGTCGTGAACCATGGTGCGAAACACCATCTCGTCGTAGCCGCCGAGCGCGCGGCCGATACCGCCGGCGAGCCACGTCTCCATGAAGACGGCGATGCCCTCGTGGTACCACCGCGGCGCGTAGCGTCGCGGGTTGCTCAGGTAGCTGTAAATGATCGACTCCGGATTCTGATCGTTGGGCATCACCTTGCCGAAGAAGACCTTGCGCCAGTAGCGGTCGCCACTGGACGCCTTCTCGGAGACGACGACGTGCACCAGCTCGTGGCTCATCACCCAGTTGAAGCGCTCGTTGGTCGGGCACGTCTCGTACACATACTCGAAGGGCTCGATGCCGAGCGTGATGTAGTTGTTGGGGATGGTGGAGGTGCCGGCGTAGCCGTAGTCGTCGAAGTCCTGGAGCAGGATGGTGACCTCCTCGGACGGGGTGTAGCCGAAGAAGTCCCGGTAGTAGCCCATCGAGTTCTCGAAGCAGCGCGCCAGGTGGGGGAGCACGTAGGCGTGCTCCTCGTCGTAGTAGACGACGCGGAGGTATTCCGTCTCCAGCACTTGGAACGCGAGCTGCCCGGAAGCGGGCGCGGCCGCGAGCGCCAGCAGGGCGATCGCGGCCGTGGTGAGAAGGGAGAGATGCCGTGACCCGCGGGTCACGACACCTCTCCCTTCGCGGGGCAACCGTTCGGCCAGGTCATCGATCCGTCGATGCTACCGGGCCTGGGCGACGAACGCCCGCTCGAAGATGCTCGCCTTTTCCTGCATCGACGCGCGCTCGAGAAGCATGGCCTTCTCCTGCATGCTGGCACGGCCGAGGATGCTGGCCTTCTCCTGGGCGGAGGCGCGCTCGAGAACGCTCGCCTTCTCCTGGGCCGATGCCCGTGCCAGGAAGCTGGCCTTCTCCTGTGCGGTGGCACGCTCGAGGAAGGTCGCCTTCTCCTGGGCCGACGCCCGCTCGAAGCTTGCCTTCTCCTGGGCCGACGCCCGCTCGAGGAAGCTCGCCTTCTCCTGAGCCGACGCGCGCTCGTACATGCTGACCTTCTCCTGGGCCGAGGCACGCTCGAAGACGCTCGCCTTCTCCTGAGCCGACGCGCGCTCGAGGAAGGTGGCCTTCTCCTGAGCCGACGCGCGCTCGAAGACGCTCGCCTTCTCCTGAGCCGACGCGCGCTCGAGCATGGCCGCCTTGCCCTCGAGCGAGGCGCGCTCGAGGTAGCTCGCCTTCTCCTGGGCCGACGCCCGCTCGAAGAGGCTCGCCTTCTCCTGGATCGACGCACGCCCGAGGACGCTCGCCTTCTCCTGGGCCGACGCCCGCTCGAAGAGGCTCGCCTTCTCCTGGGCCGACGCACGCCCGAGGACGCTCGCCTTCTCCTGGGCCGACGCGCGGCCGAGGAAAGTGGCCTTCTCCTGCGCAGACGCGCGCTCGAGGAAGGTGGCCTTCTCCTGCGCCGACGCGCGCTCGAAGCTCGCCTTCTCCTGAGCCGACGCGCGCTCGAGGAAGCTCGCCTTCTCCTGCACGGTGGCGCGCTCGAACATGCTCACCTTCTCCTGGGCCGACGCCCGCTCAAAGTAGGTGGCCTTCTCCTGCACGGTGGCGCGATCGAGGAAGCTCGCCTTCTCCTGGGCCGACGCCCGCTCGAAGTAGGTGGCCTTCTCCTGAGCTGACGCGCGACCCAAGAGCCCGGCCATTTCTTCGACCGTGGCCTCTTCACCCAGCCACTGGTCGATGGCCTGCTGCGCCTGGGCGGGATCGAACCCCTCGAGCACCACGTCCGTCTCATTGATCTGCTGGGAGTGGTATTTGTCGACGGTTCCTATGGCGCCCGAGACTTCCTCGCCGCTCGGCGTCGACCGCTGGTTGTAAGCGAAGAAAGCCGCGATCGCGACCACGATCACACTGCCGGCGATAAAAACGTTTCTGGATTTAGTCGACATGGGGCAACCTCCTTGGGAGGGGGGTGTTCTAAACTATCCGCCTTCTAAACAGGACTACAAACGTGCGTATTCTGAAGTTGGTGAGAAACCGCGGCGGCCATTCCCGGCCGTCCGCCGCCCAGTAGCCGCCCTAGCCGCCGCCTTCGCCGCCGACGGCCCCCTCGAAAACCAGCGCGTCGGCCTGGTAGATCCGCAGCGTCATGGGCGGCACCGCTTCCGTTCCGCCGCTGAAGAACAAGAAGTACCGGTCATCCCCGCTCTGGTGCACGCGCGTCTGGTGGTCGCGCGACTCCACCGCACTTCCCTCCGGCGTCCCCGCCAGGCGCCGGAATCCCTCGAACGACACGCCATCGCTGCCGTACGAAAGAACCCAGTCGATCTCCCCTGAAGTCTTGAGGTCGACCTCCGCCAGGAGGGCCTCCTCAGATCGGTGCAAGCGAACGACCCCGCTCACGCTCCCCGCGCCCACGCCCAGGCGAGCGATCTCCCGGAAGCCGTCCGCCGTCTGGATGGTCTTCATTGTCCCGGAAACCTCGGATATGTCAAGTGGTCGGTATAACCTGTTGTACACATGCCAGTTGCGCCCCGCGATCGATATCAGCGCCACCCCGACGGCCAATCCCAGGCCGAAGGTCCCGGCGAAGCGCAGGCCGGGCCGCCGCCAAGCGTCCCGCAGCCACGCTGACAGACCGGACGCGGGCGCCGCGCCGCGCGCCCACCGGGCGCGCCCGAAGGGCACGGCGTCGACGATGCGATGGAAAAGATGCTCCGGCGGCGCTGCCTCCGGCACCGACTCGATGAGCCGCACCACCCGCTGCAGCGACTCGAAGTGCGCTTTGGCCTCCGGATCGTCCTGCAGCCGGCGCTGGAGCGCCTCGCGCTGCGGCGTGCTCGCGGAACCGTCGATCACCAGGTGCATCAGCTCGAGCGTGTTTTCGTCGATCATCGATCGATCCCTCTGGCCTCGAGATACTCCTTGAGGCGCTGGCGCGCTGTGAACAGCCTCGACTTCACCGTCTTCTCAGGCAGCGAGAGGATCTCGCCGATCTCCTGGTACGAAAAGTCGTGGTAGTGGCGCAATACGATCACCATCCGGTAGTCGAGGCTCAGCTCCTTGATGGCCTCGCCGACGACCTCCGCCAGATCTCCCTCGTCGTACGAGCGGTCGGGCGCCGCTTCCAGCGAGGGCGTCACGCCGCTCTCGTACTCCTGGATCCGCTTCGCCCGCTTCGAGTAGTTGATCGACTCGTTGATGGCGATGCGGTAGATCCAGCTGAAGAACTGATGCGCCGAGTCGTAGCTGTCGAGCTTCTCGTAGGCCTTTACGAAGACGGTCTGCGCGATGTCCTGGGCGTCTTCCGGCGCGCCCAGCATGCGCAGGGCGACGTTGTAGACCGCCTTTTCGTACTTGCGAACGAGCGTCTCGAAGGCCCGGTTGTCACCACCGAGGCACTCCGCTACCAGGGTCGCATCGTCCTTGGCGTTCATCCCTACATACAATGATCGGGTCCCAAAGTTGGTGACATTCGGGCGGCTGCGGCGCCGGA
>JAOTVO010000180.1 GCA_029863355.1 Candidatus Krumholzibacteriia bacterium | reverse complement strand
TCGCCGGCGAGCACCTGACCGGCGCGCAGATGGCCGCGGCGCTCTCGAAGACCATCGGCCAGGAGGTGCGTTACAACGACGTGCCGCCCGAGACGTACCGCAGCTTCGGTTTCCCCGGCGCGGATGACATGGGCAACATGTTCCAGTTCAAGCGCGACTTCAACGACGCGTTCTGCGGCGCGCGCAAGCTGGAGACGGCCCGCTCGCTCAACCCGTCGCTGCAGACCTTCGAGGCCTGGCTGGGCAAGAACGGAAGCCAAATACCGCTGGAGTAGCGGCGAAGTGGTCGTGGGCGATCGCGAGCCCTGCACCGCTTTTCCCTGTTCTTCGCGCTCATTGTGAACGTCTCGTGGGCTTCGGACTGGAACGCGCGCGGCATCTCCGCCGGTCCCATCGATGTCATGGGGTTCTCCGGCGGTGGCTCCACAGCGTCATGCGCTTCCTCTTGAGAAACACGAACACGTCTGTCTGGCCGCGCAACTGCAGGGCTTCGTAGCGCTCCTGGCTCAGCTCGACGTGGATCGTGTCTCCCCATTCGCTCACGAGCTCGACCTTGACGGTGGGCCCGGCCGGATTGATGTACACGGTGCGCGCGCGGAAGTGGTTAGGGTCGGTGGGTTGCAGACCGATGTCCAGCTGGTGGGGGCGCACATAGATCGTGGCGCTCCGGAGATTGGACTGCCCCTCGGGTAGATCGACACGCATGTTGCCGATCCGCAACTTACCGTCCTCGACGGGGCCGTGGAACACGTTCACATTGCCTAGGAAGTTGTACACGAATGGCGTGGCCGGATCGTGGTAGACCTCCTCGGGGCGGCCGATCTGCTCGACGCGCCCCTGATTCATCACCGCTGCGTAGTCAGCGACCTCCAACGCCTCCTCCTGGTCGTGCGTGACGAACACGCTCGTCACGTGGATCTCGTCGTGGAGCCGGCGCAGCCAGCGGCGCAGCTCCTGGCGGACCTTGGCGTCGAGTGCGCCGAAGGGCTCGTCCAGGAGCAGTACCTTGGGCTCGATCGCCAGCGCACGGGCCAGCGCGACACGCTGGCGCTGGCCGCCGGAGAGCTGCGTGGGCAGGCGGTCCGCGAAGTGCTCGAGCTGCACCAGGCGCAGCAGGTCGCGCACTCGGCGCCGGATGGCGTCCTTGGGGGGGCGCTGGCGGCGCGGCCGCACGGTGAGACCGAAGGCCACGTTCTCGAAGACGGTCATATGCCGGAAGAGGGCGTAGTGCTGAAACACGAAACCAACCTGCCGCCTGCGCGCGCTCTGTCTGGCCACGTCTTCGCCCTCGAAGAGAATCTGCCCGGAGTCTGGCGCCTCGAGCCCGGCGATGATGCGAAGCAAGGTGGTCTTGCCGCAGCCGGAGGGACCGAGCAGCGCCACCAGCTCACCGGTGGGGATATCGAGACTCACGTCCTCCAGAGCCGTGAAGGGCCCGAACCGCTTGGTGATGTTGCGGACTTGTATGCTCATTTTGTGCGCGCGTTCAGCCCGGCGCCGGCTCGGGGACGCTGCGATCGCCACGCGACGATGCTCTTGGCCGTCAGCGTGGCCAGCGCCACCAGCGCGAGCAGCGAAGCCACGGCAAAGGCCGCGGCAAAGTTGTACTCGTTGTATAGTATCTCCACGTGGAGCGGCAGCGTGTTGGTAAGGCCGCGGACGTGCCCGGACACCACGGAGACGGCGCCAAACTCTCCCATCGACCGTGCCGTGCACAGGATCACTCCGTAGAGGAGCCCCCACTTGATGTTCGGTAGCGTGACGCGTAAGAACGTCTGCCACCCGCTCGCGCCGAGGACGATTGCCGCCTCCTCTTCTTCCGTGCCTTGGGCCTGCATGAGCGGGATGAGCTCGCGTGCGACGAAGGGGAACGTCACGAACACAGTGGCCAGCACGATGCCGGCTGGCGCGAAGATGATCTTGAGCCCGAGCGGCTCGATGAGTGGGGCCAGCCATCCGTCGGCGCCGAAGAGCAGAACGAAGACGAGCCCGGAAATCACTGGCGAGACTGCGAACGGCAGGTCGATGAGAGTGACGAGGATGTTCTTGCCCGGGAACTCGAACTTGGTGATAGCCCAGGCCGCCGCCACGCCGAAGACCACGTTGAGCACCACGGCAATGAGCGTGGTTTGCAGAGTGAGACGTACGGCGGCCTGCGCGGCCGGCTCGGAGACCGCGGCCAGGTAGGCGCCCGCGCCCTTCTGCAGCGCAAAAACGAAGACTGCTACCAGGGGGACGAGCAGGAAGAGCGAGAGAAAGGCGAGCGCGACGCCGATGAAGCCGCGGCGAACCCACGCGGGCTCCGAGGTCACCGCCGGAACGGCGGTGGATGAGAAACCTCTGTGACGTGGCGTTGCGGGCACAGCGTTGCCTCCGGGCTCAACGCGTGTGGCGCTTCCAGCTCCACCGCTGCAAGACGTTGATCATCAACAACAGGAAGAACGACGCCACGAGCATCGTCAGCGCGATGGCGGTGGCGCCAGCCGTGTCGTACTGCTCGAGCTTGGTCATGATGAGCAGCGAGGTGATCTCCGTGCGCATGGGCATGTTGCCGGAGATGAACACCACCGAGCCGTACTCGCCGAGGGCACGCGCCAGCGCCATGGCGAATCCGGTGAGAACGGCGGGGAGCAGCATGGGAAAGATCACGCGCCGAAACGCGAGGCCGCGGCTGGCCCCCAGGCTCGCGGCCGCCTCCTCGATCTCGGGGTCGAGGTCCTCGAGCACGGGTTGGACGGCGCGTACCACGAACGGCAGCCCGATGAAGGTGAGCGCGATGGCGACGCCGAGGGGAGAGAAGGCGGCCTTGACGCCGGCGGCGCCGAGCCAGCGTCCGATCCAGCCGTTCGGCGCGTAGACCGCCGTGAGCGCGATGCCCGCCACCGCCGTGGGCAGCGCGAACGGCAGGTCGACCATGGCGTCCACGAGGCGGCGGCCGGGGAAACGATAGCGGACCAGCACCCAGGCGACGAGGAGACCGAAGGCGGCGTTGACGGTCGCGGCGACCAAGGCCGCGCCGAAGGTGAGACGGTAGGACGCCACCACCCGCGGCGAGGTCACCACCGACCAGAACTCACTCCAGTCGAGGGAAAGCGTTTTCAGGAACACGCCGGAGAGCGGGATGAGGACGACGAGACTCAGATAGAGCAGCGCATAGCCCATGGTCAGGCCAAACCCGGGAAGGATGCTGCGTCGTCTCGAGAGTCGTTTCATATTCCGCCGGCGCGCGCCACCCTACGGCGCGGGCACGTAGATGCGGTCGAAAACGCCATCGTCGTCGAAGAACTTGGGCTGGGCGCTGCGCCAGCCGCCGAAGACGTCGTCGACATCGAACATGTCGACATGGGGGAAGCGGTCGGCGTAGCGCGCCGCCACCGACTCCAGGCGCGGGCGGTAGTAGTGCTCGGCGGCCAGTTCCTGCCCCACCTCGCTGTACAGATACTCGAGATAGGCGGTGGCGACCTCGCGCGTGCCGTGTTTGTCCGCGTTCCGATCCACCACGCTCACCGGAGGCTCGGCGAGAATGCTCACGGAGGGGACCACGATCTCGAACCGGCCCCGCCCCAGCTCGTTGACGGCGAGAAAAGCCTCGTTCTCCCATGCCAGGAGCACGTCGCCGATGCCGCGCTCGACGAATGTCATGGTCGCGCCCCGCGCGCCGGAATCGAGCACGGGGACGTTGCGGAACAGACGGGTGACGAACTCGCGCGCCGCGTCCTCGTCCCCCCCGCTCCGGCGCAGGGCGTAGCCCCACGCCGCCAGGAAGTTCCAGCGCGCCCCGCCCGATGTCTTGGGGTTGGGCGTGATCACCGATACCCCGGGTGCGACGATGTCGTCCCAATCGGTAATGCCCTTGGGGTTCCCGGCGCGCACGAGGAATACGATAGTGGAGGTGTAGGGCGCGCTGTTGTGGGGAAGACGGCTCTGCCAGTCGACGGGGAGCAGGCCGGCCCTCTGGTGAATCGCGTCGATGTCGTAGGCGAGTGCCAGCGTCACCACATCCGCCTCGAGGCCGTCTATGACCGCGCGTGCCTGCTTGCCGGCGCCGCCGTGTGACTGTTGGATGGTCACCGTGGCCCCCGTCTTCTCCTTCCAGTGGTGGGCAAACGCCGTGTTGTAATCCTGGTAGAACTCCCGCGTCGGGTCGTAGGAGACGTTGAGCAGTGTCGCCACGCTCGCCGCGCGCTGCTCCCCGCCACCGCACGACGTCATCGCCGCTGCCATCAACAGAGCGACCACCGTCGAAACAGATGAGCGCCGAACGATCGCCTTCACGATTTCCCTCCCGAGAGAACGTCGGCCAGCGTGGTGCCGTCCAAAATGCGCGCCGTCTGATCTCTAACCACTTTCATGACGCGACGGATCTCGCACGTGCGTTCGTCGTCACATTCTTCGCAGCGCTGGTAGGCGGTCTCGCTCACGCAGGGCAGCGGCGCGAGCGGACCGCCCATGAGGCGAATCACGCGACCCAGGCTGATTTCGCCGGGTGGCTTGCCGAGCCGGTAGCCTCCGCCCCTCCCCTTGCGGCTTTCCAAGATTCCGTGCCGCTTCAGCTCGAGCAGGATCAGCTCCAGGAACTTGCGCGGGACGTTCTCGTCGCGCGCGATCTCGGCGATGAGAACCGTGCGCTCCGGGTCCTGGGCCGCCAGGTGGATGAGCGCCTTGAGCGCGTACTTCGTCTTCTTGGTGAGCATCGGTCGCTAGTCAAGGATCGCCGGGGCCGCTGCTGGAGCTTACTGTACTTAGTCTATCAGTTTCATAGACTGTAATAGTATACCCCCGGAGCCGGCCACGCCGCAGCCAGAAAAAGAGTCTCGGGTCGTAAAATTGCAGATGCGCGCGGCAACGAGCGCGTCATTCTGCCGCGGCCGCCAGATGCGCCGCCGTCGCGACCGCCTCCTCGGCGGTGCGCGCGCGGTGGACCTCGTCCGAGACCTCCCAGCTGCCCAGGCTCACCACGGGCACGCCGAGCTGCAAGCAGTACGCGATTTCGGAGAGGGTGCCGGCGCCGCCGGAGATGGCGATGGCGGCGGCGGCGGAGCGCACGATGACCACGTTGCGCGCGATGCCCATGCCGGTGGCCACGCGCACGGCGACGTGGGGGTTGGCGCTGGCGGGTGACTCACCGGGCAACACGCCGACGGTGAGTCCGCCCGCCGCGGCAGCCCCCCGGCAGGCCGCCTCCATCACGCCGCCGAGCCCGCCGCAGACGAGCGCGAAGCCCGCCTCGGCGATCCGTCTTCCCACTTCCTCGGCCACGCGCGCGGTGGCCTCGTCGCACGCGCGCCCGCCGATCACGGCGATCATTCGATAAGGCGTCATGTCCGCGCTCCTCCGTGAAGGTATGGTCCCGCTGTCCAAGGCGGCGCTTTGAAAAACCGCTTGAAGCGGCGCCTGCCGCGTGGCAGACTGGCCTGCAAGTGTCCGCGAACGACGGCCCTCGCGCCGCCGTTTCGCAGTCGTTCACAACGCTCCATGGATCATACTCGCAACCACGCTTTCGCGTCACGCCGGGAGGAAGTCATGTCGCATCCCGTCACGCTGGGCAGGGTGGGTTTTCTGGCCACGCTGCGGAAAGACCGCTGGTGGGTGGAGCCGCTCCTGGTCGCGTTCGGGCTCACGGCCTTCGGCATCTATGCCACTGTCTCGGCCGTGGTGATGGGGACGCACTTCGAGGTGGGGCCGAACCTC
>JAOTVO010000179.1 GCA_029863355.1 Candidatus Krumholzibacteriia bacterium | reverse complement strand
AGTACGCAAGCGGTAGGGCCTGCGTGACGCGCGATTGGGAGAGAGAGGAGATGGTCGGGGCGAGAGGATTCGAACCTCCGACATCCTGCTCCCAAAGCAGGTGCGCTAACCGGACTGCGCTACGCCCCGACCCAGCGTATGGTAGCACAAGCCGGCGTCAGCCGGCCAGACGGTACCAGCGGATCACCTCGCGCAGGCTGGGGCGCTTGCCGTACATGAGGATACCCACGCGGAAGACGCGCGAGCTGAAGGAGACGGCCAGGTGGATGGAGACGGCCAGGAGCGCCAGGCTCAAGAGCACCTGCCACAGGGGGGGCGGCACGATCACCACGCGCGCCATCATGATCATGGGCGTGAAGAGGGGAATGAAGGAGAGCACCACCGCGATGGGGCCGTTGGGATTCTGGATGATTAGCATGAGGGTGAGCAGAGGGATGATCATGGGCAGCGTCACGATCCCCTGCAGCTGCTGCGCGTCCTGCTCGTTGCTGCAGATCGACCCCACCACGCTGAAGATCGACGCGTAGAGGAGAAAGCCGAGGACGAAGAAGCCCACGAAGTAGAGCCACACCGCCGGCGGAATGTCCACGCTGGCCATCACCGACAGCGCCATCGCGCCGCCCATGCCGGTGATGGCGATTCCCGCCAGCGACCACACGGCGAACTGGGTGAGGCCGGCCAGCCCGATCCCGATCAGCTTCCCGAAGAGCAGCTGGCGCGGACGCATCGAGCTGAGGAGGACCTCGATCACCCGCGAGCTCTTCTCCTCCAGGATGCCGCGCGAGATGGTGACGCCCCAGGTCAGCAGCGACGCGTACAGGATCATGACGAACACGAAGACCACTGCCCACTCGGTCAGGAAGTCCTTCTTCTCCACGCCGCCCTTGCTCGTGATCTGACTCATCTCGAGGCGCACCGGCGTGGTGAGCGAGGCCACGCGCTCGTAGTCCACGCCTTCGCGGGCCAGCCGCCGCCGCATGACGATGTCGGTGAGGTCGCTCTCGAGATCATCGAGGATCTGGAAGTTGCGGACCTCCTTGGTGATGTAGCCGGCGCGGCCGTCTTCGAACACCGTCTCGGGGACCGCCACCACGATGTCCAGCGAGCCAGCGCGCACGCCGGCCACGGCCCCGTCGCGCGCGCCCTCGAAGCGGGCGCCCGTGGCGGGCACCAGCGTGGCCACGTACTTGGCGCGCCCGTCGGAGAGCGTGTCGTCGAGCGCGGCCACGAAGGCGGCGCCGACTTCACCCGTCTGGTCAACCACGGCCATCAGGAACTGCTGCGTGGGCACGAAGAACGACAGCAGCACCGGCGCCAGAAAGAACGCCGCCATGAGCACCGGCGCCACGGCGGTGCCGATGACGAAGCTCTTGCGGCGTACGATCTCCACGTACTCGCGGCGTATGATGTGCACGGTCATCGGCTACCCCTTCGACACCAGTTCGAGGAAGATGTCGTGGATGGAGGGCTCGGCCACCTCGAACTTGCGGATGGTCACTCGCCCCCGCGCCGCGTCCAGTAGCGCTTCCGGCCGGGCCCCGTCGCGCAGGCGCACGAACACCTCGTTGCCGTGGTCCATCAGGCTCTCCACGGCGGGCAGGTCGCGGAGAAAGGAGCCGTCGCCCTCGAAGCGCAGCGACACGCCGCCGCGGCCGTGGCGCGCCTTGACCGACGGGAGCGTTCCCTCGACCACGACGCGCCCGCGGTCGATCAGGCAGATGTGCTCGCAGAGCTTCTCCACCTGTTCCATCATGTGCGTGGAGAAGACCACCGTGTGGCCGCGACGCCGGTACTCGAGGATGATGTCCTTGAGCACGTTCGTGTTGACGGGATCGAGTCCGGAGAAGGGCTCGTCGAGGATGATGAGGTCGGGCTCGTGGATCACCGTGGCGATGAACTGCACCTTCTGCTGCATGCCCTTGGAGAGCTCCTCGGTCTTCTTGGCCGCGGTCTCGGCCAGACCCAGGCGTCCCAGCCAGGCCAGCGCGCGCTCGCGCGCGTCGCCGCGCCGCAGCCCCTTGATCTCGCCGAAGAACGTGAGGAGATCCCCCACGCGCATCTTCTTGTACAGGCCGCGCTCCTCGGGGAGGTAGCCGATGCGGTCGGTGCGCAGCCGCTCGACCGGTTCGCCCAGCACGCGGATCGTCCCCTCGTCGGGCAGCATGATCTGGAGCATCATGCGAATGGCCGTGGTCTTGCCCGCCCCGTTGGGTCCGAGCAGGCCGTAGATGCTTCCCTGGGGAACGGTGAGGCTGACGCCGTCGACGGCCGTCGTGTCGCCGAAGCGCTTGACGACACCCGAGACTTCGATGGCGGCGGTAGCCATCCTACGCCTCCTCCACCAGGCCCAGCTCGAGCATGAGCGCGCGCAGCTCGATGAGCCCGCGGTAGCGGTGGCTGCGCGCGTTCTTCTCCGCCGCCGTCATCTGCGCCAGCGTGCGGCCCGCGCCCGGGTCGTAGAAGACGGCGTCGTAGCCGAAACCACCCGAGCCGCTCTCCGCGGTGGTGATGCGGCCGCCCATCGCGCCCTCGCCCACCAGGGCGTCCACGCCGAGGGCGGGGTCGATGCGCGCGCCGAAATCCCGGTCGGGTGCCGCGGCCAGCGCCCGGGCCACCCGCTCGCGCTCCGCCGCGCCCAGCGCCAACGCGATCACGCAGCGGAAGCGCGCCGTGCGCTTCTCCTCGGGCACACCGGCGAGCGCCTCCAGGAGCCGGGCGCGGTTTTGCGCGTAGCTCGCGCCCTCGCCGGCAAAGCGGGCCGCGCGCACGCCGGGCGCGCCCTCGAGGGCGTCGACTTCGAGGCCGGTGTCGTCGGCCAGCGCCGAGAGGTCGGTGAACGCGCGGATCGCGCGCGCCTTGACGAGCGCGTTCGCCTCGAGGGTCTCGCCGTCCTCCGCGGGGACGGGCGCGCCGGGGAAGTCGTCGAGGGTGAGGAGCGACACGTCGAGCCCGGAGAGGATGCCCCGGATCTCGCCCACCTTGTCGCGGTTGTGCGTGGCCAGAACGAGCTTCATGGCACGATCGCCTCAGCGAACGAGGCCGAGCGTCTTGCGCTGCAAGTCGATCAGCTCGGTGCAGCCCTTGCGACCCAGCGCCATCATCTGGTCGAACTGCTCCGGGGTGAACGGGTACTTCTCCGCCGTGCCCTGCACCTCGATGTACGCCCCGCTCTCGGCCATGACGAGGTTCATGTCCACCTGCGCCGCCGAGTCCTCTTCGTAGTCGAGGTCGAGCCGCGGCTCGCCGTCGACCATGCCGACGCTGACGCCGGCGACGAGGAAGTTCATGGGATGGTCGGTGAGGCCGAGGCGGGAGATGGCGTCGTGGAGCGCCACGCACCCCCCGGTGATGGACGCCGTGCGCGTGCCCCCGTCCGCCTCCATCACGTCGCAGTCGACGATGAACGTCGTTTCGCCCAGCATGTCCAGCTGCACGGCCGAGCGAAAGCTCCGCCCGATAAGTCGCTGGATCTCGTGCGTGCGCCCGCTGCGTCCGCGTACGGCCTCGCGCGCGATGCGCTCGTGCGAGCTGCGCGGGAGCATCCCGTACTCCGCCGTGATCCATCCCCGCCCGCGCCCGTGCATGAACCTGGGCACATTCTCCTCGATGGTGGCGGAGCAGATCACGCGCGTCCCGCCCATCTCGATCAGCGCCGATCCCTCGGCGTGGCGCAAGTAGTTGCGCTCGATGCGCGCCGGGCGTATCTCGTCGCCGCGCCTGCCGTCTTTTCTCATCGCGTCATCCTCTCTGCGTCCATCTATACCGACACCAGCTCGACGCCCGAGACCGGGCGCCCCAGGAACCGCGCCGCCGTCTCCTCGAAGGCGGGGCTGGTGTCGCTGAGAATCAGGTGGAAGCGGTCGCCGCCGCCGCCGCGGATCCCGTTGGCCTGGAGCACGCGCTCGACGGCGAGTGCCGTCTCCACGGCCGAATCGACCAGGCGCACACCTTCGCCCATCACCTCGCCGATCACGCCCTTGAGCAGCGGGTAGTGCGTGCACCCCAGAACCAGCGCGTCGATGCCCGAGTCCTGGTATACGGAGAGGTACTCGCGCGCCACCTCGCGGGTGACGGGATGGTCCACCCAGCCCTCCTCGGCCAGAGGCACGAAGAGCGGGCAGGGCTTGGGGATGACCTTCGCTTCGGGGCGCAGCGCGCGGATCCCGCGCTGGTAAGCCTCGGAGCGGATCGTGCCTGCCGTTCCGATCACGCCGATGACGCCGCTGCGCGTGGCCTGCACCGCCGCGCGCACGCCCGGCTCGATCACGCCGATGATCGGCACTGGGAACTCCCCCTCGATCTGCGGCAGCGCCTCCGCCGACGCCGTGTTGCACGCCACCACGACCATCTTCACGCCGCGGTCGAGCAGCAGGCGCACGTTCTCCCGCGAGAAGCGCAGGACGGTCTCGGCGCTCTTGGTGCCGTAGGGCACGCGGGCCGTGTCTCCGAAGTACACGAACGACTCGCCGGGCAGCCGGGCGAGCAGCTCCTTGAGCACGGTGAGTCCGCCGATGCCCGAGTCGAACACGCCGATGGGCCTCTTGGGCATGCCGTCAGTCCCTTTCGTCATTCGCGACGCGGCGGCGGGGCGGCGCTAGCGCCAGTCCCGCACCAGCAGCGCGCGGTACACGTCGACGTGTCCCGCCACCGTTCCCACCTGCGAGCCGTCGACGAGCAGCTGCACCGCCTGCACCTCGGGGAAGTTCTCCGACACGGTTTTCATGATGGCTTCCACAGTGGCGTGCTCCGCAGCACTCCCCCCCGGGTGCCCGGCCACGAGCTCGCTGGAGAAGTCGAGGAAGAGGGTGAACGTGTCGTCGTCGAAGAAGGCGCCCAAGAGCCGCGTCCCCTCGGGGATGGCGCTGGCCCCGGGCTGCTCCGGACCGTCCAGGAGCGCCCGCATCACCTGTGCCGCCTGCTCGTCCAGGTTCTTCCCGATGGCCACCTGGCGCGTTTCCGGCACCAGCATCGGCTCGTCGGCCGCAGCGAAGAAGAGCGTCACCGTGCGGCTGCCCTCGGGCACCTCGGTGACGCCGCCCCGCCGGGCGCCGTCGTCCACCCGTTCGCGCCCGGACACGAACCAGGCGTAGTAGGCCGCGGCGCCGCCCAGAGCCACCAGCGCGATCACCGCCAGGTGCCACGCCCGCAGCGCGCCACCCGCCGCCACCCTCTCGTCGTCCACCGGTTCGTTCATCGCCTACCGCTGCGCGTAACGTTCCTTCATTCGCCGGAGCGCGTCGACCATGCCGCGGGCGAAGTCCTCGTGAAAGTCCGCGTCGGCGAGCATTCGCTCCTCGGTCGGGTTGGAGAGGAACGCCGTCTCGATCAGCACCGCCGGCATCCTCGCCCCCTGGAGCACGACGAAGTTGGCCTGCTTGACCCCGCGGTTGCGGATGTCGAGCCGGTCGCTCAAAGCCTTTTGCACGTACTCGGCGAACGTGCTCGACTCGTTGATGAACTCGTTCTGCACCAGATCCCACACGATAAACTCCAAGTCGCCGGCGGGGACGTCGGCGCTGGGCCCGCCGGCGGTGTTCTCGTAGCGCTGCAGCGTGCGCTCGGACTCGCTCCGCGCGGGGGCGAGGAAGTAGGTCTCGAAGCCGCCGGTCTGCGCGCTGAACCAGCTGTTGCAGTGCACGCTGAGGAATAGGCTCGCGCCCGACTCGTTGGCGATCTCCGTACGCTGCGTCAGGGAG
>JAOTVO010000142.1 GCA_029863355.1 Candidatus Krumholzibacteriia bacterium | reverse complement strand
CGGGCAACGGCGGTACCGCAGGCGTGGCCGTCAACGTGCAGATCGCGGCCGACGACATCGATCGGCTGGCGGCGCTCGCGCGGGAGGAAGCGGTCGACCTGACTGTGGTTGGCCCCGAAGCGCCGCTCGTGGCCGGCATCGTCGACCGTTTCGCCGACGAGGGACTCCACTGCTACGGCCCGCGCCGCGCGGCGGCGCGCCTGGAGGGGAGCAAGGTCTTCGCGAAGGAGTTCATGCGGCGGCACGGTATTCCCACGGCCGCGTTCGCCGTGTTCGACGACGCCGAGGCAGCGCGCGTGCACGTGCGCGCCCGCTCCGCGCCAATGGTCGTCAAGGCCGACGGCCTGGCGGCGGGAAAAGGGGTGACCGTCGCCGCCACCCGCGAGGAAGCGCTGCGCGCGGTCGACGAGGCGATGGTCGGCGGCCGCTTCGGCGAGGCCGGCCGCCGAGTGCTCGTCGAGGACTGCCTCGCCGGGGAAGAAGTCTCCATCCACGCCGTGTGCGCGGGCACGGACTACCTGCTGCTTCCGAGCTCTCAGGATCACAAGCGCGCCCTCGACGGCGACCGCGGCCCCAACACGGGGGGCATGGGCGCCTACGCGCCGGTACCGTCTTTCGGCGAGCGGGAAATGGCGGCCGTGCGCGAGCGCGTGGTGGAACCGACGCTGGCCGGCATGGCGGCGGACGGATCCCCCTTTACGGGTACGCTCTACGCCGGGCTGATGCGCACGCCGGAGGGGCCGATGGTGCTGGAGTACAACGTCCGCTTCGGCGACCCGGAGACGCAGGTACTGCTCCCCATGATTCGCGGCGACGTTTTCGATCTGTTGCACGGAGCCGCTCGGGGCGAGCTGCCGGCCGACGTCGATGTCTACCACGACCGCGCCGCCGCCACCGTGGTCATGGCGGCCCGCGGTTACCCCGGGAGCTACCGGCGGGGCGACGCGATCGAGGGAATCGGCGAGGCGGAGGGCGACGGCGTGGCCGTCTTCCACGCGGGAACGGCCCGCGACGGCGACCGCACGGTGACCGCCGGCGGGCGCGTGCTCGCCGTGACGGCGTGGCGCGGCGACATCGGCGCCGCGCTGGAGGCGGCGTACGCCGCGGTCTCGCGCGTCCGTTTCGAGGGCGCGTTCTGGCGCAGTGACATCGGCCGTCGAGCCATCGAGTCGGGCTCGCGCGCGAAAGGATGAGAGATGAGCGCAACTGCGCAAGTGGCGATCGTGCTGGGTAGCGACAACGACGCGTCGCACGTGGCCGCCACGACCGAGCTGTTGGACCGGTTCGGCGTCACCTGGGAGATGCACACGCTCTCCGCCCATCGCCAGCCGGAGAAGCTGCACGCCTACGTGCGCGACGCGGTCGCCGGGGGCACCAAGGTCTTCATCGCCGTGGCGGGCCTCTCCGCCGCGCTCCCCGGCGTGATCGCCTCGCTCGCGTCCGTTCCCGTGATCGGCCTGCCGGTTCCGGCGGGCGCACTGGCGGGGATCGACGCGTTGCTCTCCATGGCACAGATGCCGGGCGGCGTGCCCGTGGCCACCGTGGGCATCGGGTCGGGTGGGTCGAAGAACGCCGCCGTTCTCGCCGCGCGGATCCTCGCCCTCGCCGACGAGCGCGTGGCCAAGCGACTTGGCGCGTACAGGGAGGAGCTCGAGCGGGGATGACGACGCCGGTCGACGACACGTACGATGCGCGCGCCCTCGAGATGCTCCGGTCCGGGGGCGTCGTCGTTTTGCCGACGGACACCGTCTACGGCCTGCACGCCGCCCTTTCGAGCGCCGACGCGATCGTGCGCATCGCGCGCCTGAAGGGCCCCCGCGAGGGACGCCGCTACATCGTGCTGGCCGACTCGATCGACATGGTCGCGCGCTACACCGCGTCCTTTGGATGCCTCTCGCGCGCGGAGCTGGCGCGGCGCTGGCCGGCGCCGCTCACCGTCGTACTGCCGGCGGGCGACGCCTGCCCCGAGTGGGCGCGCCCGGCGGTAGCCTTCCGCGTGCCGGACCTCGCTCCCCTGCGCGCGCTCGTTCGCGCCCTGGGCGAGCCGCTCGTGTCGACCAGCGTCAACGCCGCCGGGGAGCCGCCGCTGGGGACGGCCGCCGACATCGAGCGTCGCTTCGGCGACGGCGTGGATCTGGTGGTGGCGGGCGACGAGACCGGGCGTGCGCGCGCGTCCACCGTCGTCGACGCCTGCGGGGGGGCGCCGGTCGTGCTGCGCGCCGGCGACTACGCGTGGGCGGAGGCGGGGGGGGAGTCGAAGCCCTCGAAGTAGTGGTGCTTGTAAGCCTCGCACCGCGAGCAGAGGAGGATCTCGGCGCGACGTCCCTCGGCGAGCAGCGAGCGGTAGTGCTGGTTCACCGCGCCGTTCCAGACCTCGAGCACGTGCTCGCGCGTGACGTCCCCGACCACGCCCCGTTCGTGCGAATCCCAGCAGCACAGCGTGGCTTTACCGTTGACGTAGATGAACATCTCGTCGAGAACCTTCTTGCACGGTTTCTGAACCGGCTGCACGCCGGGCTCCCACGGCCATAGGTACAGGTCGGTGACGAGCGCCTCCGCGCCCGCCTTGGTCCAGAACTCGACGAACGCCTCCTGCTCGTGCTTGTTGTAGTCCATGTCGATCATGCGCACTTCGATGCGCCCCGCGCCGCCGAGTTCCTTGGCCATCTGGATGAAGCGGAACGTGCGCCAAACGGTGGTGTCGTAGTCAAGCCCCACGCGTGACTTCTCGAACGTCTCCTTGCTGAAGCCGTCTACGGAAAAACGAATCACGTCGACGCGCGCTTCCAGGATCTCGCGGGCGCGCTGTTCCTTCATCAGCTCGCCGTTGGTGTTGAGCTCGATGCGCGCGGTGGGGTCCTGCCGGATATAGCGCATGATCTCCGCCAGCCGCATGTCGGAGAGGGGCTCGTTGATGAGGAAGGGCCGGTAGGTCATCCCCAGGCCCCGTGTCTCGTCGACGATCTTCTTCCACACGTCTTCGTGCATGCGGCGGGGGCGGCGCGTGAGCGTGTGGTGGGTGCAGAACGGACACTCCGCGTTGCACGCGAGCGTGGTCTCGATCTGGATGAATCTGGGATGCGCGGGTTGGATCATCGGTTCTTCGGCTCCGGCGCCGGATGCCTCAAGTTACAAGAACTCCTCGATCTCCGCCACACATTTCGCCGTCGCGCCGAGCTGCGAGGTGACGTACGCCCGCGCGGACTCCCCGGCTCGCCGCCGGTCCTCCTCGCGCTCGAGCAGGGCGGCGAGGCGCGCGTGGATCTGGCCGGCGTCGGCCACGGGAAAGCCCCCGCCGCGAGCGTGCAGCTGCAAGGCCTCGAAGGAATTGTCGTGCACCGGTCCGAAAAGAACGGGCAGGCCGGCGATCGCCGGCTCGATCACGCTGTGGACGCCGGTGGAGAAGCTGCCGCCCACGTAGGCGACATCGGCCAGCCGGTAGGCATCGGCCAGCACGCCCACGGAATCGATGATCACGACCCGCGCCGGACCCGGGGGCTCGCTGGCGAGGCGCACCGAGAGCCCCGCGGCCCGCGCCCAATCGCGCAGCTCTTGCACTCGCTCGGCCCCGGGTTCGTGCGGCGCCAGCACCGCCACCACGTTCGCGCGCTCGCCGAGCAGTCGGGCCAGGGCCGGGAGCAGGTTCGCCTCGTCGAGCGGCCACGTGCTGCCCGCGATCACCACGCGCGTGTCCGCGTCGCGCTCGACGTCGAAACCGGTCGCACCCCGCTCGTTCCACCGCTCCATCACCCGATCGAAGCGCGTATCGCCGGCGACCCGCACGCACGGATGTGCCGGTGCGCTGAGGGCGAAGCGCGCCGCGTCGTCCGTGCTGATGGCCAGGATCTTGTCCAGCGCGAGGTAGAGCGGCCGGTAAAACCAGCGTCCCGCCGCGGAGAGCCGGTGGGAGGAAGGGCTCAGCGTGGCGTCGATCATCACCATGGGCACGCCGCGCTGGTATGTGCGCCGGATCAGGTTGGGCCAGAGGTCGAACTTCACGAAGACGAGCAGACGCGGGTTCGCGCAGTCGAGGCAGAAGTCCATACGGCCGCGCGTGTCTGCGGGAAGGTAGTCGACGAAGGAGATGAGCGGGCCGGTGCCGGCCGCTTCCCTTCGCCGCGCGAAGTGCAGACCCGAGGGCGACGAGAAGGTGAGCATCACGGGAATCCCCGGTCGCGTGCGCGCGAGCGCCGTGATCACCGGACGCGCCTGCTCGAACTCGCCCACGCTGGCCACGTGGAACCATACGGGACGCGCGTCGAGGCGCGCGCGCAGATCCTCCCAGCGCGCCGCGTAGCCGCGGCGGCCCGCGATTGCCTCGCGCACCTTGGCGTTGCCCAGGGCGGCGGCGCGCACACCGGCCAGGCCCAGGGGAAGGAGCGCGTTGTAGAGCAGGTTCGCGATCATGTCGAGCCCGTCGTTGGAGCGAACGCCTCAGGGAGCCACGTAACGCCGCGGTCCACGTCCCGCGAGCATGTCGGCGACCGCGCCGTAGACCGTCGCTTCGGGGATGCCTTCGATGCACTCGCGCGTGCCGCGCGGGCACGGAGCCGCGCCGTTGCGCGAACAGGGCCGGCAGGGGAGGTCGCGCTCGACCGACTTGCTCCGTTCCAGCGAAGGGAAGTACCCGAAGGTGCTGACCGTGGGACCGAAGAGCGCGGTGACCGGCACCCCCACGGCCTCGGCCAGGTGCATCAGCCCCGAATCGTTGCCCACGAAGCCGACGCATCGCTCGAGCAAGGCGGCGCTCTCCACGATGCTGGCGCGTCCCGTGACGTCGACGCACCGCTCGTCGAGCGCCTCGGCGATCCCCGAGGCGGCGCCGCGGTCGCGGCCGTCCCCGAGCAGCAACACGCGAAGGCCGTGCTCGTGCGCGAGGCGCACGACGAGTGCGCGGAAGCGCTCCGCCGGCCAGCGCTTGCTCGGCCAGCGCGCCCCCGGGGCGATCGCGATGAAGGAATCCCCGCCGGCGAGCCGGCCCGCCGCTTCGGTGCGCGCCCTCACCGGGAGGGTCAGCCCTCCGGGCGCGAGCGACGCCTCCACGCCGACCGTCGCGGCCAGCGCCCCGTAGCGTTCGAGCATCGTGGGAACCTCGGCGGGACGCTTGAGCACGATCAGTCCCAGCCGCTCGGCGTAGTGCTTGGCGAAGCGCGCGTGCGCGCCCCCCAGGCGCGCCGCCAGGAGGCGGCTGCGCCAGGTGTTGTGTGCGTCCAGCACCATGTGTCCCCGGCCGCGCCACGCGCGCGCCAGGCGCATCAGCCCGGCGGCGCTCGCCCGGGGCTCGAAAGCCACCACGCGGTCCACGCCCGTGGCGCAGGCGAATAGCCCGGCGTAGGCCCGCTTGGTCACGACCGCGACTTCCTCCACCCCGCTGCGCTTGAGCGCGGCTGCGAGCGGGCACAGGAGGACGCAGTCGCCGAGGGAGCTGAAGCGGATGATCAGCACTCTCACGGGCGCTCCCGCGACGGAAAGGGTTTGACATGCGTCAAGATCCGCACCACCATGATCAAGTTTAGCGGAAGTGAGCCGCGAAGGCTTGCATGCATACACCTTCTCGCAAGACGAGTACTATCTCTGATCAAACGGGGGCACGCGGTGGCGGCAAAGCTCGAGCTCGGCGACCGTCTGCGGCGGATTCGCCTGGCGCAGAACCTTACACTAAAGGATGTGGAGCGGAAAGCACGAGTTTCCGCAACCCACATCTCCGAGATCGAGCGGGGAACGACCTCCCCGACGGTGGGGGCCCTGGCGCGGATCGCGCGCGCGCTCGGTACCGAAGCCGCGCAACTGCTGCGCGAAGGGGAGCTGCCGCGCCTGGCCGTGGTGCGGCGGGGCGAGCGGCACGCGCTGGCCATTCCCTCGTGGCGCGCCAACCTGTTCCCCCTGAGCGGGGCGGTGCGCGACGCGGAGATCTCGCTGATCGATGTCGAGATCGAGCCCGGACCCGTCGAGAAGGCCTGGCCGGTTTCCCGCCGGGGCGAGGCTCTGGTCACCGTCGTGCGAGGGGTCGTGGAAGTGTCGGTGGGGGACGACACGCGCCTGCTCAAGGCGGGCGACACCATGCACTTCGATGCGGCGTCACCCCATGCGGTGCGTAACATCGGCGACGGCAAGGCGCGCCTGGTCTGGGTGACGACCCCGCCGTGGGCCTTCTGAAACGCGCGTGACCCGGGGGCGACGATGATGGTTCCGAAGGACACGTTGGGGCGGCGGATCAAGCGGGTTCGCGAGTCCCGGCAGCTCACGTTGAAAGTCGTGGAGGCGGCTGCCGGCATCTCCGCGACCCACATCTCGGAGATCGAGCGGGGAAAGAGCGCGCCGACGGTCGGCGTCCTCGTGCGCCTGGCCCGCGCGCTGGGCAAGACGCCGGCGTACTTCGTCGAGGAAGTCGAGTTGGGCGAGGTGTCGGTGGTCAAGGCCGAGGACCGCGTCCGTCAGTCCATCGGAACCGGCGGCACCTTCGAGCGCCTGACCACGGGCATTCCCGGCGGGTGCATGGAGGCCTGCATGGTCACCCTGCAGCCGGGTGGCGGACGACACGCGGGGGCGCACGCGCACGGCGGCGCGGAGGCCGCGCTCGTTCTGGAGGGGCGCGCGCGCTTCACCGTCGGCGGCGAGGTCGTCGAGCTGGAGGCCGGCGACGCCATCCACTACCACTCGGCGTTGCTTCACGCCTACGAGAATGCCTCCTCCAGGGAGACCACCACGGTGCTCTGGGTGTCGACCGGTCGCGACACATTCTGAGGGTTGTGCCTCGGAGATTGTTGACACCCCCACGCCCCCTCTCCTACGATGGCCGCGAAATGCCCGAGGATCGCGATCGCCCATCCCCCATGTCGGA
>JAOTVO010000025.1 GCA_029863355.1 Candidatus Krumholzibacteriia bacterium | reverse complement strand
CTTCGTTCAGCTCGCGGCCATGTTTCAGATGGCGGCGATGCAGCACATGGGCAAGCTCCCGAATCCCGTCACCCAGGAAGTCGAGCGCGACCTCGACCAGGCGCGCGCCACCATCGAGATGCTGGAGATGATCCAGCGCAAGACGGTGGGCAACCGCACCCCGGCCGAGGAAGCCTGGCTCGACAAGGTGCTCTTCGAGCTGCGCATGAACTTCGTCGACGAGGTGCGCGCCGCCGAAGGGGAGCGCGGGGACGAAACCGGGAAAGCCGACGACGCGGGCGGCGGCGCGGGCGAGGCCCCGGAGGGGGCGGAGTCGTAGCGGTACCAACGCAGGGAAATCGGTGCAGCCGGCGAGCGCAACCGTAAGTGATTGATTTCCTTGGCCTAGGTTGGAACCCTTCTTGCATTGACCGCGGGGATTCCGAGCCTGAGAGTGGTCAGAAAGGAGACAATCGCCATGGAATTGGGTCGCCAGAACGCCGCCCGGCGCGGCGGCACGTGGGTGCACGCGGGCTGGGCCGCCATCGCCGCGATGGTCATAATCGTTTTTCCCGCAACTGTTTACGCAAGTGCCTCCTATAACGGCACGCGCGGCCTCCTGCGGACCAAGACGGCGGACACCATCGGCAAGGGCAACCTGAGCTTCCAGCTGGGGACGCATTTCCAGAAGCTCAATGATGCGAAGTACTTTCCCGATCTGGGAAACCCCGCCGACAGTGCGATCGTCGACTACATGTTCTTCATCAGCCGCGCCGGGGTGACCTACGGGCTCAACGACTACTTCGAGATCAGCGGCAGCCTCGACGTGCGCAGTTGGGTGCGCACGATACAGGAGCAGCCGACCAGCCAGGACCTCGACACCCGCACCCGCGGCGGTCTGGGGGACACGGACGTCTCCGCCAAGGTGGGCATTCCCCTGCCCACCGACTACCTGAAGATCGGCGGGATGGGCACGTTCAGCTTTCCCACGGGCAGCAAGGAGCGAGCGTTCACCACCGAATCGTCCGACATCCTCGCGCTGGGTCTGGCCACCATCGACTTGAGCGGAATCAAGAGCTTCGTTCCCACCCGCTTTCACGTCAACGCCGGGTATCGCTGGAACCGGAACGAGGACAACGGCTACGGGATCTTCGATCCCAGCCGGCCGGACACGAGCGGCTTCAACCCCCCCGGGTACCCGGCCACGCCCGACGGCGAGCAGAAGAACTACAACGACGCGTTCGTCTTCGCCTCGGCGGTCGAGTTCCCGGCGCCGCAGGTGTCCTTCTTCGTCGAGTTCTACTGGGAGAAGCTGCTCAAACTGGATATCGAGACCGTCAACGCGGCCAACCGCGCCAACAACCAGCTCGAGCAGTCGGAGAACCTGCTCACGCTCTCGCCGGGTGTCGAGTTCAAGAGCGCCAGCGGCTCGGGGCTCAAGCTCGGCGCCGACATCAACCTGAATTCCGGGGACAAGCCCGCCTACACCAACCCGCCCGACTGGGGCGTGTGGCTGGTCTTCTCGCAGCAGGTGGAGATCGTGCCGCGCGATTCCGATCGCGACGGCGTCAAGGACAAGGACGACGCGTGTCCCAACCAGCCCGAGGACGCCGACGGCTTCGAGGATTCCGACGGCTGCCCCGACCTGGACAACGACGGTGACGGGATCCCGGACGCGCAGGACGCATGTCCCGATCTCGCCGAGGATGTGGACGGCTACGAGGACAGCGACGGCTGCCCCGACCTGGATAACGACCAGGACGGGATCCCGGACGCGCAGGATCGCTGCCCCGACGAACCGGAAGACTTCGACGGCGACCAGGACACCGACGGTTGCCCGGACCTCGTAAAGGACAGCGACGGTGACGGCATCGCCGACGACCTCGACCGCTGCCCGCTGCAGGCCGAGGATATCGACGGCTTCCAGGACGACGACGGTTGTCCCGACCTGGACAACGACCTCGACGGCATCCCCGACGACGTCGACAACTGCCCCAACTCGCCCGAGACGTTCAACGGGTATCAGGACGAGGACGGCTGCCCCGACGAGCAGCCCATCGAAGAAAAATTCGTGCTGCGCGGGGTGAACTTCGAGAGCGGCAGCGCGGCGCTCACGCCCGATTCCTACGCCGTGCTCGACCACGTCGTGCGGTCGTTGCAGGCCTACCCGGAGGTGCGCGTGGAGATCCGCGGGCACACCGACAGCCAGGGGCCGGCGAGCTTCAACGTCGAGCTCTCCCAGCGTCGCGCGGAGTCGGTCAAGCAGTACCTCATCAACAGCGGGATCGACCCGACGCGACTGGTGTCGAAGGGCGTGGGCGAGGAAGAGCCCGTCGCGTCGAACGCCAACCCCGAGGGTCGCGCGCAAAACCGCCGCATCGAGTTCCGACGGCTGAACTAGAGCGGCCCGCGAAAGGGCGACAAAACGAGGGGCTCGCGCGCACGCGCGAGCCCCTTCTTCTTTTGCTGGCGTTCGTGTCGGCCATTCTCCGCGACGCAGAGCTCGTGTGGGCCATTCGACGGGGTGCGGCGGTCGTGTTGGTGGTTCGACGCGGCGTCCGCAGCGAGCGAACAGTTTCTCCATCCGCTCGCGAGGACCCGACGCGGAGAGCCACCAACACGACCGCTAGGAGTGATTCAATCCGAGGACTTCACGCGCTCCCAGTAGACATCCATCTCGGCCAGCGTCATGTCGCTCAGGCGTCGCCCGTCGTCCGCGATCAGGCGCTCCAGGGCCTCGAACCGGCGGACGAATCGGGAGGTGGTCGTGACGAGCGCCGCCTCGGAGTCGATGCGCAGGAAGCGCGCAACGTTCACCACCGAGAAGAGCAGGTCCCCGACCTCGTGGCGGATGGCATCGCCCGCTCCCTGACGGAGGGCGTCCTCGAGCTCGGCGAGCTCCTCGCGGATCTTGGCCACGATGTCCTCCGTGCGTTCCCAGTCGAAGCCGACCGACGCCGCCCGCTGCTGGATCTTCTGCGCATGACGCAGGGGCGGGAGGTTGCCGGCGACGCCGGCGAGGGCGCCTGCGCCCGGGCCCGCCGCGCGCTCCCGCGCCTTGGCCCGCTCCCAGTGCGCGATGCTCTCCTCCGGCGTGGCCGCGGTCTCGTCGCCAAAGACGTGGGGGTGGCGGGACTTGATTTTCTCATGAGCGTGGCCGGCGATGGCGTCCAGCGTGAACGACGGGTTGGTCTCCCGCTTGACGGAAACGGCGAAGCAGAGAAGAAAGAGGACGTCGCCCATCTCGTCGAGCGTTTCGGCGTCGCCGTGGCGCGCGGCCGCCCACTCCAGCTCGTACGCCTCTTCAACCAGATCGGAGAGGATGTCCTCCAGACTCTGCGCACGGTCCCAAGGGCACCCGCCGGGCCCGCGGAGCGTCCCGATGAGGTCGAGGACGGTCTGCAACGAGTCGCTTGGCATCCACGCATTGTACGCTCCCCGACGCGGCGATTCAAGCCAGAGGTTGTCGGTTGCGGGAAACGCGACCACGGTGTAGACTGACGAGTTGCTTATGTTCGACAAAATCCTCATTCGCGGCGCGCGGCAGCACAACCTCAAGAACGTCGACGTCGACATCCCGCGTGGGAGCCTGACCGTTATCACGGGGGTCTCCGGCTCGGGCAAGTCGTCCCTCGCCTTCGACACGCTATACGCCGAGGGTCAGAGGCGCTACATCGAGTCGCTTTCCACCTACGCCAAGCAGTTCCTCGAGCGCATCGGTCGTCCGGACGTCGACGACGTGCTGGGCGTGAGCCCGTCGATCGCGATCCAGCAGAAGAACACCACGCGGAGCTCGCGCTCGACGGTGGGTACGGCGACGGAGATATACGACTATCTCCGCCTCCTCTACGCGCGCGTGGGGCGCACCTTCTGTCCGACCTGCGGCCGCGAGGTGGAGCGGCACGCGCCCGACGAGGTGATCGAGGCCCTGCTCGCCGAGCACGACGGACGTACGTTCCTCGTGATCGCGGCGAAGCCGGTCGAGAAGGGCAGCGCCAAGGGCCACGTAGAGGAGCTGGTCCGCGAGGGATACACGCGCGTCGTGATAGGCGGCGAAGTGGTGCGCCTCGATCCGCCGCCGCGCCGATCGCTGGCGTCGTTGACCAGTCTGGATATCGTCCTGGATCGCGTAGAGGTCTCCGCCGAACGCCGCGCGCGGCTGCTTGAATCCATCGAGACCGCCTACCGCATCTCGGGTGGGTTCGTTCGTTTCGACGCCGCCGACGGCACCGATTCGCTGACCTTCACGAACCTTCCCATCTGCGTGCCCTGCGGTCGTCGCTTCGAGGAGCCACGCCCGCTGCTCTTCTCGTTCAACACGCCTTACGGCGCGTGCCCGCACTGCCGTGGCTTCGGGAATCGCATGGAGTTCGACGAGGAACTGATCGTTCCCGACCCCGGGCTCTCCATCAAGCGCGGCGCGATCGAGCCGTGGGCGTCGGACAAGTTCGAGTATTTTCGCCACCAGCTCATCCGCTTCTGCCGGCACAAGAAGATCGGCCTGGACGCACCCTATCGGACCCTCTCGGCGCGCGCGCGCCGGCTCATCATGGGGGGGCACGGGGAGTTCGTCGGGGTGCTGCCCTTCCTCGAGGGTCTGCGGGAAAAATCGTACAAGAAGTACGCGCGTTTCTTCACGCGACGCTATCTCACCTTCCGTAACTGCCGTAAGTGTGAGGGGGGGCGACTGCGCGAGGAGGCCTACTGGGTGAGGCTCGGGGACAAGAGCATCCGCGACGTGGCGGCGATGACGCCCGATCGCGCGCTCGCTTTCGTCGAGTCGCTCTCGCTGGAACCCCGCGAACGCGTGGTGGCGCGCGACATCCTGGCGGAGTTCACCTCTCGCCTGCGCTTCATGCTCGACGTCGGCCTGCACTACATCACCCTGGACCGACTTACGCGGACACTTTCCGGCGGGGAAGCGCAGCGGATCGCTCTGGCCAATTCGCTCGGCTCCAACCTGCTGGACGTTGTCTACGTGCTCGACGAGCCGTCGATCGGGCTGCACCCGCGGGACACGGGGCAGCTCGTGCGTGTGCTCGAGGAGCTGTGCACTCGCGGCAACACCGTGGTAGTGGTGGAGCACGACCTCGATGTGATCCGGCGTGCCGACCACATCGTGGACTTGGGTCCCGGGGCGGGCGAGCGCGGGGGGGAGGTCGTGTACCAAGGCCCGCCCACGGGCCGCAACAGCAGTTCGCGCACGCTTGCTTACGTGCGCAAAGGATTGCCGCTGCGCCCGGCCGGGGCGCCGCGCCGCGAGCGCTCCGGCGGGCTGCTGGAGGTGCGCGGCGCCAGCGTGCACAACCTTCGGGACATCGACGTGGCGTTTCCGCTGGGCGCGTTCACCTGTGTGACCGGCGTGTCCGGATCGGGCAAGTCGACGCTGGTGTGCGACGTGCTGTACAACGCGCTCCGCGCGCGCGGAGAGCACCGGGCTCACGGCTGCCGCGAGCTGCTGGGAGCCGAGGCGGTGAAGTCGGTCCTCCTGGTGGACCAGTCTCCCATAGGCAAGACGCCCCGTTCCAACCCCGTCACCTACGTCAAGGCGTTCGCCGCGGTGCGCGAGGTGTACGCCTCGCAGCGCAAGGCGTTGGAGCGCGGTTACGCGTCGGGGCGCTTCAGCTTCAACGTGTCGGGAGGGCGCTGCGCGCGCTGCCAGGGCATGGGGTACGAGCGCGTGGAGATGCATTTCATGGCCGACATGTTCGTCAAATGCGGGGAGTGCGAAGGGAAGCGCTTCAACCGCGAGACACTGGAAGTCCACTACCGCGGCCTGAACCTCGCGCAGACGCTGGAACTGGCCGTCGACGACGCGATCACGCACTTCGCCGCCCACCGGTCGCTCACCGAGCGCTTGCGCGTTCTGCAGCACGTCGGGCTCGGCTACCTGCGCCTGGGGCAGCCGTCCACCACGCTGTCGGGGGGCGAGTCGCAGCGACTCAAAATCGCGCGCGAGCTCTCGGAAAACACGGACGGCGGGGCCCTCTACATCCTCGACGAACCCACCACGGGCCTGCACATCGATGACGTCGACACGCTCGTCGGCGTGCTGCGTGAGCTGCAGAAAAAGGGAAACACCATCATCGTGGTCGAGCACAATCCGCAGGTCATCGCGCAGGCGGACCATATCATCGACATGGGGCCCGAAGGTGGAGACGAGGGCGGCCGCGTCGTCGCGGCGGGTACGCCGGCGCAGGTCGCGCGCGCGAAGGGCTCGCACACCGGCGCCTTCCTGCGGCGGCAGCTACGACGGAAGGGATCGCAATGAAGCTCTGCGTCACCGGCGGCGCCGGATACATCGGATCGATCGTGTGCGAACGGCTGCTGGAGCTGGGCCACGAGATCACGGTGTTGGACAACCTCAGCACCGGGCACCGCGCGGCGGTCCCCGAGGGATGCCGCCTGGTCGAGGGCGACGTCCGCGACGCCGAAGCGCTGGCCCGGGCGATCGACCCGGGCGCGGACGCCGTGCTGCATTTCGCGGCCAGGAGCCTGGTGGGCGAGTCGGTGGAGAAGCCGCTCGACTACTTCGACAACAATGTCACGGGCGCCATCGCGCTGTTGCGCGCCATGCGCGCGCGCGGCACGGCGCGCATCGTGTTCTCCTCCAGCGCCGCCGTGTACGGGGCGCCGGCGTCGCTGCCCATCGAAGAAGAAGCCCCGCGCCGCCCGGAAAACCCCTATGGCTGGAGCAAGCTGATGGTCGAAGAGATCCTCTCCGCTTCGCAGCGCGCCTGGGGGCTGTCGTGGGTGGCGCTGCGGTACTTCAACGCGGGCGGCAGCACGGAGCGGCTGGGCGAGGACCATCGCCCGGAGACGCACCTGATTCCCATCGTGCTCGACGTGGCCATGGGTCGGCGCGACGCGCTCACCGTATTCGGCGACGACTACGACACCCCCGACGGCACCTGCATTCGTGACTACATCCACGTCTCCGACCTCGCCGAGGCGCACGTGCTCGCCCTCGACGCGATGGCGGGCGGCTTCTCCGGCGCGCTCAACCTGGGCAGCGAGGCGCCGTTCACCGTTCTCGAGGTGGCGCGCCGCACCGAGGCGCTGACCGGGCGCCCCGTGGCCCGCAGCGTGGGGCCGCGCCGCTCCGGTGACCCGCCCGCGCTCGTGGCCTCGTCGCGGCGCGCGGAGGAGACACTGGGTTGGCGCAAACGAAAGAGCGACCTCGACAGCATCATTCGCAGCGCCTACGAGTGGCGCCTGCGCCACCCCGACGGCTACCCCGCCTGAACCGCTCGCCCGGTCCGGCCCCTCCGGCCGCGTCGCCCCGTGGCACGAAGAATGCTACTCGGATAGGGGTTTGGGGATTTCACCCGCCCCCAACGACGCGAGCCAACGCGGTCATGAAACACACCGAGCGAACCGTCACGGAGCTGGCTTCGCTGTTCCGGATGATCCAGGTAATCCCGGACGCGGAGAGCATCGCGCGCATCTATCAGATGCTGCTCGCCTTCTGCACGACGTGGCGGACCATCGGCTTCCAGCGCGCATTCCTGTTCCTCGTGGACTCCAAGGCCCGCGCGGTCAGGGGACACCTGGCCGCCGACCGCACCCCGTTCGACGGCGACGCGGAAACCGTGCTGGCCTCGAGCAAATCGTTCGAGGCCCTGGCCAAGAGCGTATTCGAGAACTACGAGCAGATCGAATCCAGCGACCTCACGCTGCACACACGTACGCTCACCGTGCCGCTCGACTGGCACCGCAGCGCGGTGGTCAAGGCCGTGTTGAGCGGGTTTCCGGTGCTGGCCGACGGCAGGATGAGCGAGTTCGCCACCGACCCCCTCTTCGGCCACTTTGGAACGTCGCGCTACATCGCGATACCGATCAAGGTCGGCGGGCGCGTGCTTTCCGTCCTCGCCGCCGACAACGGCCCGTCGGAGCAGGAGATCCAGGTCTCCGACGTGTCGCTGGTGTACAGTCTCGCGCAACAGTCCGCGCTCGCCATCGAACGTCTGCTCGAGGCGAGCGACAACCGCCGGAAGTTCCGCATCCTGCGCAAGCTGCAGGAAATTATGCGCGGCGCGGACTCTTCAGATCGGCTTGCCGACGCGATCAACCTGTCTCTGTCCATGATCTGCCGCGCGGTCGACGGCAGCGGCATCCTCCTGCAAGACCTGGCGCGCGGCAAGACCATCCACGTGAAGACCGTGGACGAGTTCACCGTCGAGGCGGACGACGCCGACGTCTCGGTGGCGGAGAGCTTCGAGGGCATACTCAGCCGCGCGGCGGGCACGCTGCGACCCGTACGCGGCGACGCTCGGCACGCGCTCCTCGACGAGGCCGCCGCCGGCCGCGTGCGCTTCTTCCACGCCGTGCCCCTGGCCGCGGCGGGGACGGCGATGGGCGCGCTGGCGGTATACGTCGGCCAGGACCAAGGGGATGGCCACCGCAGCAAGCTGCACGCGCGCGACGGCACGTTCCTCGAGCTCTGCGCGGGCACGATCGGCGACCGCCTGGCCGCCCAGCACCGCGGCCGCGAGCTGGCACGGGCGGAGTCGATGCTGGAGGAGGTGCAGTCGAATCTGGTCCGGGAGCGACAAACCGCGCGAACCGGCGAACGGGCAACCGAGTATCACCGGTCGCTGCAGGAAGGACTGAGCGGTCTCGACGAGACCCTGCGCTCGCGGCTGCCCATGGAGAAGCGCGTCGCTCGCGCCAAGGAGCTGCTCTCGGAGATTCAGCGTGACGTCTCCGAGCAGCGCGACGACCTGGACTCGATGCGATCCTCCCTGGAGTTGGTCGACCTCTTTGCGCTGGTCGCAGAGGTGACGGGCGAGTGGAAGCCGCGCGCGGAAAAGAACGGGGTCGAGGTGACGGTTCGCGTCCCGCGGCGCGGACCGTCGCTGCTCATGAGTCGCGAGAGCGTGCGCGGCGCGGTGGAGAACATCCTGCGCACGCTCACGAGCAGCGTCGTCGATGGCGACAAGGTGCTCGTGGAGTGCTCGGCGACGCAGACCAAGGCGATCGTGTGCATCGCCGACACGGGCGCCGGCATCGCGGGCAACATGCTGTCGCGTCTCTTCATGCCCTTTTCGGGCGGCGACGAAGCCGATGATCACAAGCGCGCGATGTCGCTCGCCGGTGACATCCTGCACCGGCACGGCGCGGAGATCCTCGTGAAGTCATCGCCGTCCTGGAAGACGATCCTGTTGATCTCCTTCCCCTCCGCGTCCAACCGCGATCGCCGCCGGGCCCGCGCCGAGCGCCGGCGCCGCGCCGAGCGCCGGGCGGCGAGGGCCTGAGCGGCATCCGGCCGCGCGGCGGCACGAGTGTGGGCAGGGGTTGACGCGGAGTCCGCGGCGCGCGAACTAGCGTTCAGATCGCGCGCGCGAGGACCCGACGCGGAAACCCCTGCCCACGCTCGTGCCCAACGCGAGCGACCGCTCCGGCGGGGAACCCGGTGGGCGATGCCTTGCCAGCCGGCCAGCCACGCGACCCGCTGCGGCCGCCAACCGTGGATGTAAAATTATGTGCCACAGGCACATACAGGAATTGTTCCAACCCGCCTTGCCTGGCATGCGGCTTGCCCAACAGAGGGCGGATCATCGCATGCGCCGCGTTTTCAGGTGCCACAATGGACAACACCACTCTGCATGCCCTTGTCTTCGACGCGATCGGTGACCCGATTCTAGTCGTCGACGAAAGCGGCGACATCGTAGTCGCCAACGCCGCCGCGCTGGCCTTTTTCGACCTGGGGAAGGCGCGCACGACGGGACAGCTGGCTGCGGCCGAAGGGGACCTCGCGGTGGACGCCGCGGAGCTGGCCCGCCTGGTCGTGCGCCACGGGTCGGTGCGCGACTACGCGCTCTTGGACGCGCACGGTCGCGAGAGCGGCTACACCCTGGACGTCCAGCGCATCAGGATTCCCGGCGCGGGCCACTACTGCCTCACGCACGTGCGCAACCGCACGCCGGAGCGCCATCACGACCTCTGGAAAGACGAGGTCATCGCGATGGTCTCCCACGAGATCAAGAACCCGCTCGCGGCGATGAAAAACTCCGTGGAGATCTTGCGCTCGCAAGTGGCCGGCGAACTGACGGAGGGGCAGCGCAAATTCCTCGACACCTCGGAGCGCTCGATCGACCGTCTCACCAGACTTCTCGACGGCTTCCTCGACGTTTCGCGCATCCGCGCGGGCGCATTCGACGTCCACCGGGCCAACCATGGCGTACGCAACTTCGTCGGCGAGGTAGTGGACTCCTTCGGGTCCCTGTACAACGTGCAGCGCGTATCGCTCGACTGGAGCGTGGACGGCAGCATGACCGAGGCGTGGTTCGACGCGGGAAAGCTGGAGCAGGTGCTCGTGAACCTGCTCAGCAACGCGCTCAAGTTCACGCCCGCAGGCGGGGCCATCCACGTGGCGGTCGGCCGGGCGGGGATCGAGGCCATGGGGGAGGATCTGCGCCTGCTGCCGTGGGACGAGATCGGGCGTCCACGGCTGATCGAGGTGACCGTTTCCGACACCGGGTTGGGCATGGAGAGCGATACGCTGGACCGGCTGTTCGACCGGCACGGCCCAGCGCGGGGAGACGGGAGCGACTCCCCGACGCGGGGCCCGGGACCGCGCGGGTCGCACCTCGGCCTGAGCATCTCGCGGGCCCTGGTCGAGGCGCAGGCCGGCTGGCTCAACGTGGAGAGCCAGCTCGGCCTGGGTACGACGGTGCGCGTGTTCTTGCCCCAGGATCGGCGCACTTCGGCCAAGCTAGCGCGCATCGGGCGCCTCGCGCAGACCTTCGCGCGGCTCGCCGCCGCCCGCCGGCCCGTGGGGCTCTACGTCCTCGGCAAGTACAACGATGACAACTGGGAGGACATCGCGCGCTCGTGGCTGCTCCCCCCGGTGGTCAACCCGCCGCGCCGCGAGGCCGCGACGGACTCTTTCAACATGTGGACGCTATCGACGGAGCTCGCCGTGTGCGCCGCGGCCGACCTTCGAGCCGACGACAGCGTGGCGTCGATGTTCTCGCCGAGGTTCGTCGAATGCGAGCAGGGCGCCCATGTCTTCGGCAGTTACGGCGTCGGCGCCTGCCGCGCGCCCGACGAGGCCAAGACCTTCGCCCAGTGTGTGGGCATCGCCACGTCGCGCATGGTGCGCGCCCGGGAAGCCGTGGCGCGGGCGACGATAGAGAAGATGGATACGGGCATCGAGTGCATTACCAACGAGTGGGGAATCGAGCAGTAGACGTTCTCAGGAGCGTGCTTATGGACAATTTGCGGATATTGCTCGTCGACGACGAGCAGGACATCGTAGACACGATCAAGTACAGCCTCGAGCTCAGGGGCTACGAGGTGGATGTGGCCTACGACGGGCTCAGTGCGCTCCACAAGGGGCGCGAGGGCCGGTACGGCCTGATGATTCTCGACGTGATGCTGCCCGGCAAGAACGGCTACGAGGTCTCGCGCCTCCTCAAGGAGGAGATGGAAGCGAGCACGGTGCCGCCGTTCAAAATCTTGCTCATCACGGCGCGCAAGCTGGACAACGACTTGCGCGAGGAGTTCGTGTCCACGTGGTCCAAGGCGGACGCCTGTCTCTACAAGCCGTTCGACCTCGAGGCGCTTCTCGAGCGAATCGGCGACCTCGCCGGGGACACGATCACGCCTTAGCTGGCGCGGGTGCACAGACCCCGCCCGAAAACTCCAATGCGACGCGCCAGAGTTCCCGCCCTGGCCGTGCACGCAAGGCGGGGGATCGGTGACGGTCCCCCGCCTTCTTATGGGCGCGCGGCGGCGACGAAGGAATGCCGTTGACCGGCCGCCGTCGATTGCGTAGTATGGGGATCCCCAAACGAGAACGAACACTGCCTGCGGTGCGAAGGTAGCTCAGTCGGTAGAGCAAGGGACTGAAAATCCCTGTGTCGGCGGTTCGACTCCGTCCCTTCGCACCACTTTTCTTTCTTGCTTTTGAAAGGGTTACGCGGCTCACCGCCCCGGGCCTCGGCTTCGCGCAAATCCTCTTAACCTCTGCACTCTACTTCAGAAGAACCGCTTTCCGTGTGAGCGTGTGCTTCCCGGCGGTCAGCCGATAGAAATAGATACCGCTGGCCAGCCGCTTACCGCTTTCGTCGCGCCCGTCCCACTCCTCCGCGTAGGTCCCCGAATTCATGTCCTTGTCCAGCAGGGTCGCGACCAGCCTCCCCGACGGCTCGTAGATCGCCAGCGTCACCCGAGCCGCGCGCTCCAATGAAAACTCGATGCGCGTCGCGGGATTGAAGGGGTTCGGGTGGTTTTGAGCCAGCGAGAACGTCGCCGAGGGCGTGGTGACGGCCGTCTCGAACGATGTGATCTCGTCCCCGTCCTCGTAGATCACCACCCAGTACTGATAGGTCACGCCGGGATCGGTCGTATGGTCCTCGAACAAGAACTCGCTTCCCCGTCGGTGGATCTCGGCGTCGCGCATTGCGTTGTACGGTTCGCTCGATCCCTCCCTGCGCAATACGTCGAATGTGAGCTCCCCATCCATGTCGATCAATCGCCAGGCAACCTCAATGTGATTCTCAGTCCAGTACGAATGGAATCCTTGCAGCGCGGTGGGCACCGCGGGGGCGACGAACTTCGCCAAGTAGATGTCATAGTCGCCGGCGCTCGTGAGCGGCCCGCCACCGAAGTCCACGGTGCCCAGGAATCCGCCCGCGAGGATGACACTGCCAATCGCATCGACGGCAACAGTATGGCCCCGCGCGCCATCACGGCCGAAGGCCTGGCTCCAGAGGTGATTGCCGCTCTGGTCGAACTTTGCCGCGAAGCTGCCAGTGTCACCACCCGTGATTGGCCCGCCGCCGAAGTCCACAGTGCCGTCCACGGTGCCCGAGATGATCACATTCCCCGGCGCGTCGACGGCAAGACCCCAACCCATCTGGTCGTCGGCGTCGCCGAAGCTCTGACTCCACAGGTGACTACCGGTCGGGTCAAACTTCGCCACATAGACGTCATACCCGCCAGCGCTCGTGAGCAGCCCGCCACCAAAGTCGACGGTGCCCTGGAAGCGGCTCGAAAAGATGACATTTCCAGCGACATCGGCAGCAACACTCCAGCCAGACTGTAGTTCACTAGGATCGCCGAAGCGTTGGCTCCAAACATGGCTGCCGTCGGAATCGAACTTCGCCAAATAGATGTCATGCCCGCCAGCGCTTGTCAGCGGCCCGCCACCAAAGTCCACCGTGCTATCGAACCATCCCGTGACGATGACATTGCCAGACGGGTCAGTGGCAACACCCCAGCAAATTTGTTGATCCGTGTCACCAAATCGCCGACTCCAGAGGTGATTGCCGCTGAGGTCGAACTTTACCACGAAGATGTCATGCTCGCCGGCGCTTGTCAGCGGCCCGCCGCCAAAGTCCACCGTGCTAGTGAACCATCCCGCGACGATGACATTCCCCGACCCATCGACGGCAACACCCCAAGGTTCCGCATCATCGCCAAACAACCGGCTCCAGACGTGGTTGCCGCTGGGGTCGAACTTTACCACGAAGATGCCCCACCCGGCGCCGGAGAGCGCCCCACCGCCAAAGTCAACCGTACCCGCCATGGCGCCCGCGACAATGACGTTTCCCGACGCATCGACGGCAACATCCCGACCGTTCTGGTCGTAAGTCGCATCGCCGAACCTGTGGCTCCAGAGGTGATTGCCGCTGGGATTGAACTTTGCGACATGAATGTCCGTACCGCCCGCGCAGGTGAGCGGCCCGCCGCCGAAGTCCACCGTGCCGCGAAATGAGCCCGTCACGATGACATTTCCATACGCGTCAGCACTAACTCTACGGGCCTGCTGTTCACTTGCATCGCCGAATCGTTGACTCCATTGATGAACCAGGCCCTGCGCGTAGAGGGCTGGGGAACTTAGAAGGATGATGAGGATAACAAGACACGATCTCAGGCCAATCATGGTGAGCTTCCTTCCTGAGGCTATGAAGCGGGACACATATATTATGACGGGACGCTGATCCTGAAGTCTATGATGCGAATGCATCAGTTGTTCAATGTAACGTAAAAGTCGGATCGGAGGTGACTCAGCCTCTTGCGGCAAACGCACTCAACGACACAGGACAACAAAGCGGGGTCGCAAGCTATCTGCCGGCGGCCCCGCTAGTTGCGTGTCGAATCAATCGCTTGCGCAGTCCCCGCGCTCGCGCGCGCCTCGCGGCGGTCGATGGCCGGGTCGCCCGCGCAGTGGCAGGGGCCGACCGCGCACGAGCCGCAGGCGGGCAGGTCGGCGTCGGAGGGGGTGCGGTGGAAGCGGCGCGCGAGCAGGAGAATGACCGCCCACGCGACTCCGAGCGCGGCGAACGCGGCGGCTGCGATCAGCAGATGGCGGACCACGTCAGCCTCCCATCCCGGCGAATCCCATGAAGGCCATGGAGAGGATTCCGGCCACCATGAGGGTGAGGGCCGCCCCCTTGACCACGGTGGAGACGTCGGATAGCTCGAGACGCTCGCGCAGGCCGGACATGATCAGCAGCGCCAGCGTGAAGCCGGCGCCCGCGCCTACGGCGAACGAGAGCGACTGCACGAAATCGTACTGGCGGTTGGTCTGGAACAGCGCCAGCCCGAGGATCGCGCAGTTGGTCGTGATCAGGGGAAGGAATATCCCGAGCGCGCGAAAGAGCGCCGGGCTGAACTTCTTGATGAACATCTCGACGAGCTGCACGGCCGAGGCGATCACCACGATGTAAGAGATGAGGTGCAGATAGGGCGCGTCGATCGCCACCAGGGCAAGATGGATGCCGTAGGCGCAGGCGGACGCGACCAGCATGACGAAGGTCACCGCCGCGCCCATGCGCACCGCCGTGTCCGTCTTGGCGGACACGCCGAGGAAGGGGCAGATGCCGAGAAAGAGGCTCAGCACGAAGTTGTTGATGAGGCACGCGTCGATGAGAATCTGCAGGGGAGAAGCCGTGTTCACGCCGTTCGCCTCCCGCGTTCGCGCAGCCAGTTGAAGAGCAGGAGCCACGCGCCCAGCACGAAGAACGCCCCTCCGGGCAGGATCATGATGGTCCAGGGCTCGAAGCCGGGGCCGAAGATGCGCACGCCGGCCAGCGTCCCGTTGCCCAGGAGTTCGCGTACGACGCCGAGGCACAGACAGGCCAGGGTGAAGCCCATGCCCATGCCCAGCGCGTCCAGCACCGAGCGCCCCACGCCGTTCTTGGAGGCGAATGCCTCCGCCCGCCCCAGGATCGTGCAGTTGACCACGATGAGCGCGATGAAGGCGCCCAGCGCGCGATGGACCTCCAGGCTGATCGCCTGCAACAGGTAATCCACGACGGTCACGAAGGTCGCGATGATCAAGATGAACGAGGCGATACGCACCTGCTTGGGTACCCAGCGGCGGACGAGCGACACGATGGTGCTCGACATCACCAGCACGAAAGTGGTGGCCATACCCATGGCCAACGCGTTGATCACCGAGTTGGTGACCGCCAGCACCGGGCACATGCCCAGGAGCATGACGAACACGGGGTTGTCACGCCACAGCCCCTTGACGAACTCGTCGGCCGGGCTCGCCGTCCGCGACATCGCCGGCGTCATGGGCCTCCCTCCTCCAGCGTGGGGAGGCCGCGCGTGATGGCCGGCGCGGTCCGCGCCGTGCTCTCGCGCAGGATAGCGGCGATCGCGCGCGACGAGATCGTCGCGCCGGTGATCGCCTCGACCTGCCACGCCTCGCTCTTCTGGCCCTTCTTGACCAGCTCGATCTCGTGGTCCCACTCGGCTGCGTCGGCGGAGAGCCCGATGTCGAGGGCCGCGAAGTTGGCTTTGAAGGCCGGGTCTTTGTCGATCTTGTCGCCGAGTCCGGGCGTCTCCTTACTCTCCAGCACCTTCATGCCCACGATGCGGCGGGTCGCGGGGGAGTATCCGTAGAGGATGCGCACCACGTCCTGGAAGCCCTGTCCCGACGCTTCGACGGCCACACCGACCAGCGCACCGATGGTGTCGTAACAGGCCCAGAGCGCGCCCGGCCGCTGCTCGCCCGGCCCGAGCGGCACCAGCTCGTCGCCGGAGAGCGTGTACCCCGCGCGGCTCGCGGCCCCGGGCACCACCTCGAAGACGGCGCGCTCGAGCGCGCGCGCCTGGTTGATGGCGATCACGGGAAAGGTGAGTTGGTAGGTCAGCACGATCAAGACGCCGGCGATGAGGCCGATTCCGCCCATGGTGAGCACCATGCGCAGCCCACTGGGCTCGGGGGCCGGGGCGGGCGCGGCCGGCGTCTTCGCTCCGGGCGCGGTCACGATTCCGCGCCTCCCTTCTCTCGCCGCGGGGGCGCGCCGTAGATGCGCGGCTGCGTGTAGCGGTCGATGAGCGGCGTCAGCCCGTTCATCAGCAGGATCGAGTACATCACGCCTTCCGGGAGCCCGCCGAACTGGCGGATGGCCACGACGAGCGTCCCCACGCCGGCGGCGAAGATCCACGAGCCGCGCGGAGTGACCGGCGAGCTCACGGGGTCCGTCGCCATGAACACCGCGCCCAGCATCAAACCACCCGAGAGCAGGTGATGGACGCCGTCCGGATAGCGGGTCGGATCGACCCGGTGCAGCGCCTCGGCGAGTACGAAGACGGTGGCGAAGATGCCCACGGGGACGCGCCAGTTCAAGAAGCGGCGCCACGCCAGGTAGAGCCCCCCCAGCAGGATGAGCAGCGCGCTCGTCTCACCCAGCGATCCCGAGACGGAGCCCAGCAGCAGGTCGTTCAACGCCGTGGCCTGGGATTCGAACTTCATTCGTGCCAGCGGAGTGGCGGTGGTGATGGCGTCGACCACCGGGGAAGTGAAGGGAAGGGCGAGGTTGTCCCCCTGCAGGTCGAGAAAGGCGCCGAGGTGCGCCCGTTCGGTCCACGTGGTCAGCGCCACCGGGAACGAGGCCTGCAGGAACGCGCGCCCCACCAGAGACGGATTGAAGACGTTGTGACCCAGCCCCCCGAAGAGCGCCTTGCCGATCAGGATGGCGACGACCCCGCCGAGGAACGCCATCCACAGCGGGATGC